>CAZBFY010000006.1:0-19799 GCA_964491445.1 uncultured Mycoplasma sp. | reverse complement strand
CTATAATTTATGTTAATGTTACTAGTTTTTTTTGTAAAAAGCCGAAACTCAAAATTTTTTAAACATTGACATGAATATATCAAGAATATATAATAAAACAAAGGAAGTGAAAACTTATGAACAAACAACAAAAAACACCATTACTTTTATGTGCCACAATAATATTTTTCATCATTATTTTTGCAATTATTATGAGTAATTTAAAAAGTGAAAATGAGATACTTGAAAATTGTCAAAGTACAATAGAGAAACAATATGAAGAACGCTTAAATGATTTTTATACTGAAGTCTCTATAGGTAATAATACTTTAGTATATGATATGTTGGGAAAAGCATATCTAAAAGCTAATAATTCGCAAATTCAAAATGAATATCAAGAATATGAATTAGGAAATATTATTCATGATAACTCAGAAGAAACAGTTGATATAAAGACCGTTATAACCATAGAAGCCTATAAATTAAAAATATCATCTATAAAAGAAGCAACAAAATTAACTAAAAATAATAATGATTATTTTATAATACTAACTAAAGACGAAAAAGTTTTATACATAAACAACAAAGATATTTTAACCGGAAATATAACAATAAATGAAATAAAAAATCTACCTAGTATTATATATATTACAGAAGAAGAAATATTATATGCAGTAGATGAAAACAGTAATAAATACCAAATAGAAGATTATATTGAATAGAATAGTTTACAATAAAACGTAAATTATTTTTTGTTTAAAATTACATATATTAGCTTTACGTAAAGTATGTATAATTATAAGAAAAATGCTTGACTTATATATATATATATAATGTGTTTCGAGGTGAAAGTATGAAAAAAGGTAAAGGTCTAATAATAACAATAATAATACTAATCATTCTATTATTATCCTCATTAGGATACATTCTATATGACAAAGTAATAGAAAATACAAAAGAACAAAAAGAAATAACAAATAAAGAAACAACACAAAAAGAAGAAATTACAACAATATCAGAAAACAAACTATCATATATAGTAAATACAGTTCCATTTAATACAAGTGGATATAATAATGATTTAAAGACAGCTTATGCGAAAACAAAAGTAACTATTAATGATATTAAGAAAGATTTATTAATACAATATGCTTTTTACAGTCAAGAACCCGAAGAATATAAAGAAGGAATGCCAAAATTCGAATTTGATGAAAAAGAAAATAAATACAAAGTATCAACGTCTAAAGATACATTTCCTTCTTCAGGATACATAAGCTTTGACAATATCAATGCTTTTATAAAAGAAAACTATAATATTGAGCTAAATAAAGAAGAAATAGAAGAAGGAATGTCCATTACAGCACCATCATGTGGCTCGATAGTATATGTAAACGGCTATTTTGGTTGGGAATGCCATAAAGGAGGAAGTTCTGTCACAAAATTTAATAATATAGAAAACTATAAAATAGAGAACGGGAAACTAACTATAAATGAAAAAGTAGGATTTTTATATTCTGGTGACGGTGGTGCTGTATTATACAAAGACAACCAAGAAACCGAAAAAATTAAATACATAAGTACAACTGGCGAAGGTTACTATAGTATAGATATATGGAAACAAGAATATTTTGACGATAATCAAGACAAATTCTACACATACAAACACACTTTCAAAATAGAAAATAACAACTACTACTGGGAAAGTACAGAATTAATAAATGAATAAACTAAAAGTAGAGAAATACTAATCTCTACTTTTCTTATCCCTATAATCTTCAATTAAATCAAGAATCTCCTCATCAGGATCATCATACTCATCAAAAGAAATTCCAATTTCATAAAGATCATAATCATTTAAAAGACCAACATCATTCATAAGATAATACAAATACTCACGATTAATACTATCTTCCCTATTCCTCTTTATCATAACTCTCCTCCTTAAAACTAGGTTCAGTCCCCTTTAAATAATATAAAACTTTCTTATTCTTATCACTTTCACTAACAACACTTCCAGTAACAGGGTTAACAAGAACTCCAACAACATCATCAGGAATACTATACCAAGTAGCCTCCCTACTCTTAAAATACTTCTCCATACTAGTTATCCAAGAACTCTTATTACCAGAAACAACCTCACTAGAAATATAAGAATTATCATCATATCCAGCCCAAGAAGCAAAAACAACATCTGGAGTATAACCAACAACCCACGAATCAGTATCAGTACTACCAGTCTTAATAGCATACTTCTTAGTAATACTAGGAATCATACTATAACAAGTAGGATAAGTATAATCAATTAAATTAGAATCATAAGTACTAGTAAGAAGCTCACTAACTATAAAAGTAACATCACTATTAAATATAGGATCCCTTTCCTTAGCCTTATACTCATACAAAACATTCCCCTCTTTATCAACAACCTTAGAAATAAGATGAGGACTCACATAAATACCACCATTAGCAAGAGAAGAATAAGCCCCAGCAAGCTCCATAATATTAACCTCATAAGTACCAAGAGCAAGAGACGGAGACTTTTCCATATCAGAAGTAATACCCGCTAACTTAAGAGTATCATATAACTCACCCTCACCCAAAAACAAATGAGTCTTAACAGCATAAACATTATCAGAATAAGCAATAGCAGCACTCATAGAAATCTCCTTATTAGCATACACTCCACCATAATTCTTCGGAGAATAAGTCTTCTTGCCATCAAAGTTAAAACTAGTATCCTTACTAAGAAAAGTACTACTAGAAGTAAAACCATTCTCAAGAGCCCTATAATACAAAAAAGGCTTAACAGTAGAACCAGGTTGCCTATAAGAACTAATAACCCTATTATACTGACTCTTACCATAATTAATACCACCAATAAGAGCAATAACCCCACCATCCTTAGGATTAATCATAACCTTAGCAACCTCAGTCTTATCATCAACATTATTCTTAGAAAGACCAGCCTCTAAAGACTTCTGAGCATCAAGATCCAAATTAGTATAAATCTTAATATTTCCAGTATCCAAATAACTCTTAGGAATACCTTTCAAAGAACTAAGCTCATTCATAACAGCATCATTATAATATATAAGAGAAGTAAGATCATTACCAAAATCATCACATTTAAAAACAAGTTTCTCATTAAAAGCAGAAACACTCTCCTTCTTACTTATATATCCATTATTATACATCCTATCAAGTACAACTTTTTGTCGTTTTTTAGAAAGCTCATAATTATCAATCGGAGAATAATTCGCAGGACTATTAGGAATACCCGCTAAAATAGCAGCCTCCCCCAAAGACAAATCCTTAACATCCTTATTAAAATAATACCTAGAAGCATTACTAATACCATACATACCATGCCCATAATTAATAGTATTTAAATACCCCTCCAAAATCTCATCCTTAGAATAATGAGCCTCAAGTTCAAAAGTAAGCCACATCTCCTTCCATTTTCTACCCCAAGACTTCTCAAAATCAAGAAACAAATTCTTAGCATACTGCTGAGTAATAGAAGAAGCCCCCTGCTCTATACTAAAAGATGAAATATTAACAAGCATAGCCTTAGCAATTCTAGGATAATCAAACCCAAAATGCCTATAAAAATTCTTATCCTCAGTACTAATAGTAGCCAAAACAATCTCCTCATTCATATCATCCAAAGAAACCCAAGAATCATTACCATTACCCTGAAACACAAGAACAGCCTTATTATCATAAACAGAAAAAGCATTAGCACTCCTAATATCAAGCTTCGGAGTAATAAAAGCATATAAAAACCCAACTAAATTAAAAAACACAAACAAACAAATAAAACCAATAATAACAAAAGTACTAATTCTCCAAACTTTAACTTTCATAAAAAGACTCCTTTTCAAAACTTATTATGAATAAAAATAAAAAAAATATGTAAAAGAATATAAAACTATGCTATAATGACCAAGAAATGGAGAATATTATGAGTAAAATAAACATAACTATAAAAGTAAACAATTATACAATAAACACAAACGCAATAAAAAAAGATAACCAAATAACATGTATAGATAACAACGATAAAAAAACAAAAATAACAATAGATACACAAAAACTAATCCTAACAAGAGAAAACAAAGACCTAATAATAACACTTAACTTCAAAAACAAAACAATAAACTACTTCTTAAAAGAACAAAATAAAACCCTAACACACCCAATAAACAAAGTAAATATAACAAATAAACAAAATAAAATAACAATAAAATACATAATAGAACAAGAACTATTCACACTAGAAATAACACAAAACAAAATATAATACACAAACTTTTCACATAAAAACATAAGTTTTTAACAATAATACATTGACTAATTAAAACAAACCAGTTATTATTAACATCGGTAGGAAAACCTATCACAAAATAAAAAAGAAACAAGTAATAAAAAATAACATATAATGATTTAAGAAAGGGTGTAATTATGACAAAAAAACTAAAAAAAGAAGAATTAGAACTAATGTCCTACAGCGACATAGCAAATATCCTATTAACAGAAAAACCAAAACAAACAACGTTAGATATATTTAGTAAAATAGTAGACATGTTAGAACTACCCAAAAACGTATTAGAAAACAAAATAGGAGAATTCTACACAGCACTAACAAATGATAAAAGATTCATCATGCTAGCAGACGGAAAATGGGACTTAAGACAAAACCATAAAACAGAAAACATCCAACTAGAAGAAGATTTAGAAGACTACGAAGAAGATCTAGAAGACTACGAAGACGAAGAACCAGAAATCGAACCAGAAGAAAGCTACAGAGATGAAACAGACGATGACATATCAGATGTAACAGAAGAATACAAAAACCTAGTTATAGTAAATGAATCAGAACTAGAAGAAAACTAAACACAAAAACTAAGGGAAACAAAAAGGAGTAATACTATGATAGAAAGATTAGAAAGTATAGAACAAAAATATAACGAAATAACACAAGAACTAACAAGTCCAGAAACACTAAAAAACGTAACACTACTAACAGAACTATCAAAAAAACAAAGTAGTTTAGAAGAAACAGTAATGCTTTATAGAAGATATAAAGAAGTACAAAAACAAATAAAAGAAGATACAGAACTACTAAAAGATCCAGAACTAAAAGACATAGCAAAAGAAGAGTTACAAAACCTAGAACCAGAAAAAGAACAAATAGAACAAAAATTAGAAGTATTACTACTACCAAAAGATGAAAACGATGAAAAAAACATTATAATGGAACTACGAGGAGCAGCAGGAGGAGACGAAGCAAATATATTCGCCGGAGATCTCTTTAGAATGTATCAAAGATATGCAGAAAAACAAAACTGGAAAGTAGAAATAATAAATGCAGAAGAATCATCAAGCGGAGGCTTTTCCCAAATAGAATGCATAATAAAAGGAGAAAACGTATATTCAAAATTAAAATATGAAAGCGGTGCCCACAGAGTACAACGAATACCAACAACAGAATCCGGAGGAAGAATTCACACATCAACTGCAACAGTAATAGTAATGCCAGAAGAAGAAAACGTAGAAATAGAAATAAAACAAGAAGACATAAAAGTAGACGTATATAGATCAGGTGGAGCAGGAGGACAATCAGTAAATACAACAGACTCAGCAGTAAGAATGACACACATTCCAACCGGAATAGTAGTAACTTGCCAAAACGAAAGAAGCCAGTTACAAAACAAAGAAAAAGCACTACAAATACTAAAATCAAAAATATACGAAGAACAAAAAAGAAAACAAGAAGAAGCTGAAGGAAAAGAAAGAAGAAGTAAAATAGGAACCGGAGATAGATCAGAAAAAATAAGAACCTATAATTATCCACAAAATAGAGTAACAGACCACAGAATAGGACTAACACTAAATAAACTAGACAGAATAATCGAAGGTGAATTAGAAGAAATAATCGAGGCATTGATAAGCGAAGATCAAAAAAGAAAGCTAAGCGAAAATGAAAATTAAAGACTTATTAACAAATAAAAACAACGAACTTGCCCTAGAGCAAGTTTTAAATTTATCAAAGCCAGAAATACTTCTAAATAAAGAAAAAAAATTAACACCAAAAGAATACAAAGAATACAAAAAAATAACAAAAAAACTAAACAAAGGAAAACCAATTCAGTACATAACACATAAAGCATACTTCTACAACAAAGAATACTACGTAAACAAACATACCCTAATACCAAGACCAGAAACAGAAACCCTAGTACAAGAAACACATAAACTAATAAACAAACACCTAAACAAAGAAAACATAGAAATACTAGACATAGGAACAGGAACAGGAATAATAGCAATAACACTAAAACAACTAAACAAAAAATATAATATAACAGCAACAGACATATCAAAAAAAGCCCTAAAAGTAGCAAATAAAAACATAAAAAAACACAACACAAACATAACCCTAATAAAAACAGACCTATACAAAGGAATAAACAAAAAATTCGACTGCATAATAAGTAACCCCCCATATATAGAAAAAAACTCCAAAAACATAGAAAAAATAGTCAAAGAAAACGAACCAAAAACAGCACTATATGGTGGAGAAGATGGACTAGATTACTATAGAAAAATATTAAAAAACATAAATAAAATACTAAACAAAAAACACATAATAGCCTTCGAAATTGGAGAAAACCAAGGACACAAAATAAAACAAATAATAAAACAAGAACTCCCACAAGATAAAATAATAATAAAACAAGATTATAATAATCATGATAGATATATATATATAATATCAAATTGACAAAAATAGATATCCATAGTAAAATTTAGCTATAAAAGGATGATGAACATGGAAAAAACAAATAAAGTAGAAATACAAACTCTAACAAAAATAAAAGATCAAGAAACAAACAGAATAATAGGAATATTAATAAATAACAAACCATACATAGAAACAAAATACCAAACATTTGAAGAATTTCTCCCAAAAATAGTCGAAGCGTACGGACAAGAACTAATAGAAAAATATAATAGTCAACAAACAAAAACAATAACCTTGGAAGAATACAACAATCAAGTAACAAAAAACATAAAACAAAAACTAGAAAAAGAAAAATTAAAAAATATAAAAATACACTCAAAACAAATAAATAAATGCAGAGAAGACATACTATCAGGAAAACAAATAACCCTGCAAAACTCAAAATACATGATAGGAAAAACAATGACAGCAGCTCAAGATGTAGGAATAAAAAAAACAAATCAAGAAGACTCAGCACTTATTCTAGAACATCCACAAAACAAAGACTTTAAAATACTTGCAATATCAGATGGAATGGGAGGTCGTGCAGCAGGAGAACTAGCAAGTAACTATATTTTAAAAGAACTAATAACATGGTTTGAAAGCTTAAATCCAGAATTATACAAAGACTTAACAAAAGTACAAGAATCACTAAATAATTTATTACCAAATATATTAAAAGAAAAAAATATCCCACTAGAAGCCGGAGCAACCCTGTCAGCAGTTATAATAGGAAAAAACAATACACTAATAACAAACATCGGAGACTCAAGAATATACATAATGAAAAATAATAAAATAAACCAAGAAACACATGATGATTCATATGTATATCATATGTTAGATAACAACATAATACCACATAAAGAACTAACAAGATTTCACATTAATAGCAACCAAATAGAAAATGTTATATCAAAAGAAGGTTTAATGAAAGAACCAAATTATAAGATAATATCAAATACTAAATATGATAGAATAATCGCAGTATCAGATGGAGTATCAGACTGCTTATCAGAACAACAATTAGAAAACATAATGAAAACCTCAAAACCAGAAAATCTATCAGAAAACATAGTAGAAACCACACTAAATACAACAAGCAACATAGACGAAGAAATAAACAAATTACCATTAAAAGAAAAAGTAAAAGCAATAAACAAACTAAAAAAAGATGAAAATATGTATTATAAAATAATACACGGAGGAAAAGACAACACATCAGCAGTATCTTTTTCAAAAAAATAATGAATAAAAACAAAGAACAAGTATCATTACCTATATAGGTGATAAAAATGAAAAAACTTGTTCTTTTAATATTAGCAATACTAACACTAATTCTAGTATCAAACAATTATCAAGAAGAATACTACATAATACCAGACAAATCAATAAGAATAAGAATAATACCAAACAGCAATAGTATAAAAGATCAATACATAAAAAAACAAGTAAAAACAAACATAGAACTAGAAATAGAAAACGACTTAAAAAATACTAAAACAATAGAAAACTCCAGAAAAATAATAAAAAAAAACATAAATAAATACAAACAAACAACACAAAAAGTATTAAAAAACGAAAACACAAATCAAACAACAAATATAGATTATGGATACCATTACTTCCCAGAAAAAACATATAAAGGAGTAAAATACAAAGAAGGAGAATATGAATCACTTTTAATAACATTAGGAAAAGGACAAGGAGATAACTGGTGGTGTGTATTATTTCCTCCAATTTGTTCACTAGAAGTAGAAAATGATAACATGGATAACATAGAATATAGTTTATATATAAAAGAAATGTTTAACAAATACATAAAATAAACATTTCTTTTTTTATATTCTTAGCATAAAACAATAAAAATTAACATACATTTACAAAAAATGTGTAAAAATGAAAAACAAGATAACAAAATAATTTGACAAAATAAGACAAAAGTGATACAATAATGCCAATCCAAAAAGAAGGGGGAGTATCTTATGGAAAAAAATAATAATAAAAATTATGATATTAAAGCAATAGTATCAGAAGATAATAAACTAGAAGCCTTAGTAGTAAATGGCAAAAAGTATAAACTGAGAAATTCAGAAACAAAAAAAGATTTATCAAGAAGAATTGCATTAAAAAAAGGAAATGGAGTTCTATTTCTAGACACATTAGAAGCAAGCAAAGTAAAGGGATACACTAAAGATCAATATAGAAGACATGTAAAAAGTATCCATCCAGCAAGAAAGTCCTTAAAGACAAAAATAGTTTCAGCAGCAGTAGCAGGAGTCATGGCAATGACAGGCATTGCAGCAACATATGGTCCAAGCTTTGTGAAAGCATATAAAGCAGATAAAAATGCATATGCAACAGAACAAACACAATATCAAATAAATGAAAGTAATAAAGCACTAAAAAACATCTACGAAAAACTTATGCAAACAAAAAATGGTGCAACAATAGTAAAACAACTACAAGAAACAGATAAGTTCCAAGAAGAGTATAATCAAAAAATTGCAAAATATCCAGATGCTGAAGGCAATGTACTATTCTTAAAAGCAAGAGAAGTATCAGCAATACAAGATATATCAAATGCAAAAGATACAAGCTTTATATCACTTGATTATGACGAAACAAGATTCTGTGACTATTTAGAGGGTGCAGAACAAACAACAAAAGGTATGTATGTATCAGAAAACCCAACAGGAGAACATACATTAATACATAACAAAACAACAAAAAAAGAAATGAAAAAAGAAGAAGACTTTGCTCAAAAAGCCATAAAAGGAAACGCAACAACACAAGAAATAGACAAACATTTTGATGAACTTCAAGAAACAGGACTAACATACGGAGCACCAGGAGTTAACGTAGCATACATGGGTGAAGGTTCTAACATAGTTCTTTCACAAAATGGAGCTTCAAGCAAAAAATTAGACAACTTCATAGAAAAAGTAAAAACAAACAATGATGGAGCAAATCAATTAGATTCATATGCAGACTCAAAAATAGATTTAACAGACGACCAAAGAATGCTAGTAGATGAAGCTTGGGATGAAATGGATAAACAAAACATAAAAGTAGATTTAAAATCAAGAGATAAATTTGATATGACAACAACAGAAAAAGGAAAGAGCATACATAATTCTATTATAAAAGTAACTGGAGGATACTTAAGCTCAAATGGTGATGGTACATACACATACACAACCAAAAAAGGAACAACAAAAAAAGTATCCAAAAAAGAAGCAATGCAAAAATTTGGAAAAGAAACAGTACAAAAAGCAGAAGAAAAAGCAGATGAAAAAGCAGGAATAACAGAAAAAAACAACAAAGAAGAGCAAAAAAAGGAAGAGTTAGAAAAAGAAGCATATAATTACGAACAAGATTATGCTCAAGGACAAACAGATGGATATGCCGGAGTTGCAAAAAGAAAAAATACTCCAGGCTATAATGCAGGATATGCAAATGGTCAAAAAAGAAAAGTCGCAGAACAAGAACCAGATGAAATAATAAAAGACGAAGTTACAAAAGAAACAACATACGATGTACCAACACCAACTGAAAGTACTGAACAAACAGAACAAACAACAAGACAAACAGTAAAAGAAATAGAAACATATAATGTAGAACCAACAGTAAATGAAACATCTTACAAATCAACAGCAAGAGTAAGGGCTTAATAACAAAGGGGGTTAAAAAATGAATTATAATCAAAATAATGAATTTAATAATAACAATTCATACAATAATGGTTACAACAACTACGGATATAATCAAAATATGAATAATAATAATAAAGAACCACTAAGCTATCACATAAAAAGATTCTTAATAGGCTTTCTTTTAATAGCACTACTAATATTTATACTATTATGGTTATTCCCAACAAAACAAGGACTAAAAGATTCATTAACAGAAAGCTTAAACCCATTATATGATAGAATATTCCAAGAAAATATTGACACCATGAAAGAAGTTGCAATAGCATACTACACAACAGATAGACTTCCTAAAAAAGAGGGAGATACTAAAAAACTAACCCTTGGAGAAATGCTAGAAATGAAACTATTACTAGCAATAAAAGACAAAAATGGTGAAATGTGTAGTGCAACAGATTCATATGTAGAAATAACAAAAATGGAAAAAGAATACAAAATGAAAGTAAATCTATCATGTGGAGATGAAGAAGACTACATAGTAGTATATTTAGGATGCTACAACTATTGTTTAAATGATATTTGTGAAAAGAAAGAAGTAACTAAAGCCAAAAAAGCAACAAAAACAAAGTCAACAAATGTATTCAAACAAGTAACAAATAATATAAAAGAAATAATAAAACCAAATCCAAAACCACAGAAAAAATATTACTGTGCAGTAGTAAATGGAAAATATTACAATGATAAAGGAAAAGTAGTAAGCAAATCAGCATACAAAAAAGCCTGCGAAAACAAACCAACTAAATACTATTGTGCAGTAGTAAATGGAAAATATTACGATGATAAAGGAAATGTAGTAAGTAAATCAGCATATGAAAAAGCCTGTGAAAAAGAAGAACCAATTTACAAGTATAAATATGAAAAAACAGTAAATATTCATCAAGAAAAGAAATACAGTAATTGGTCAGAATGGTCAGATGATATAGAATATAATCCAGATAATAACAATATCAACTGGGGAAAACACGAATTTAGTTGGTATGAAAAAAATGGTTCAAAAACAGAAAAAGAAACACATAAAATAACTAAGAAAGTAGTAGATAAAACAAAACCAATATATCAAGAACAAAAAGTATTAATGGGAACATATTCAAAATATGCATGTTCAGGATATGACTACTTTATAGATAAAACCACAAATACAACATATCAAGTAACATCAGGATGGTCATATGCTGGAAGAATAACAACAAGCTCAATACCAGCAAGCACTAATAACGTAAAATATGAATTAGTAGACTTTGACTTTACAAACTGTGGAGATATTTGTAATTCAAGCCATAAGTATGTATTTAACAAATACGTAAGAAATACATCTACTACATCAAAAGTATCATCATCAGAAGAATCATTAAAAGCAGTATGTAAAAACGTAGTAAAAAAAGATATACCAGTATATGCAACAGTAAACGAATTTGTAAGTTATGATAAAAAAATAGTAACAGAAACAAAAGTAGAAACAAAGACAACATACTATTATCACTACAAAACACGTACACTACTACAAAAAGAAAAAGACTACACAGAAACATACACAGCATGGTCATATAGTAAACATGATGAAGCACTAATAAGTCAAGGTTATAAATATACCGGAATATATAAAAGAGTAAATTAAACAAAAGCAAGGCAAAAACCTTGCTTTTTTCTAAACAAATCAATAAAATAATAAAAAGGAGAAAAAAATGGAAAAAAAGAATTTATATATAGATTTTGATGGAGTCATACTAGATACAATGACACCAATTCTAAACGAATACAAAACTAAAACTTTTAAAACATATCAAGAAGAAAAAGACTTCTTCGTAAACTATCCTTGGAAAAACATAATAAATGACAAAAACATAATAGGAAATGCTATAAAAGATATAAACGAAATAATACAAAGCAATAAATTTAATCTAGCCATCCTAACACACGTAAACTCACTAAATGAAGCAACATTAAAAATAAACTACTTAAGAAAATATTTCCAAGACATAACAATAATACCATGTCCGAAAGAAATATCAAAAACAAAAATGATTCATACCAAAGATGCAATACTAATAGATGATTATGCAGGAAATCTAAGACAATGGGAAGCAGAAGGAGGCATCCCTATAAGATTTAGTTTAAAAGGTAATGGAAAAGGCTTTAAAACACTAAAAGAATTAAAAGAAGTAATAGAAATGTTTTAAAAATGTCAAAAAACAACCAATAAACGTCAAAAATTTTAAAATTCGTTGAAAAACATACCAAAAAATGCTAACATATAAGTAGTAATTATGAAGAACAATTAAAAAAACTAGGCATATATTACTATATAAAGATTTGAGGTAAAAAGTATGAAAAAAATAATAATAAATGGAAATAAAGAATTAAATGGAACAATAAGAATAAGTGGAGCCAAAAATGCTGCAGTAGCTATAATACCCGCTGCTATTCTAACAGACGAAGAAGCAACTATTTGTAACGTTCCAGAAATATCAGATATAGATTCATTAGAAGAAATTCTAAAATTTTTAAATATAGAAACAAAACGTGCAACCGAAACAATGATAATAAACCCCAAAAATATGATAAATAAAGTAATACCAGCAGAAATATCAAATAAACTAAGAGCATCATATTATTTTATGGGAGCATTACTAGCAAAATATAAATATGTAGAAATGTACTTTCCAGGAGGCTGCAAAATAGGAACAAGACCAATAAACTTACACCTAGAAGGCTTTAAAAAACTAGGAGCAACCATACAAGAAGAACAAGATAAATACATAATAAAAGCAGAAAAACTACAAGGAGCACAAATATACCTAGATGTAGCATCAGTCGGAGCAACTATAAACCTTATGCTCGCAGCAACAAAAGCCGAAGGAACAACAATAATAGAAAACGCAGCAAGAGAACCAGAAATAGTAAACATAGCAACATTCTTAAATAATATGGGAGCCAATATAGTAGGAGCAGGCACCAGTGTAATAAAAATAAAAGGAGTAAAAAAACTTACAAAAGGCTTCGCAGAAATAATACCAGATAGAATAGAAGCAGGAACATACACAATAATCGGAGCACTACTAGGAAATAATTTAAAAATAAGCAATATAATACCAGAACACATAGAAGCCCTAACTACAAAACTAAAAGAAGCCGGAGCAAACATAGAAATAGAACTAGACACAATAATATGCAACAAAACAGAAAACCTAAAACCAGTAAACATAAGAACATATTATTATCCAGGCTTCGCAACAGACTTACAACAACCATTTTCAGTATTCCTAACTCAATGCAATGGCACCTCAGAAATAGAAGAAACCATCTATGAAAACAGATTTATGCACATAGAATACCTAAACAAAATGGGAGCAAACATAGAAACAGAAAACAGAATTGCCAAAATACATGGCAAAACAAAACTACAAGGAAACAAAGTAACCGCAACAGATTTAAGAGCAGGAGCAGCCCTAATAATCGCAGGATTGCTAGCAGAACAAACAACAACCATAAATAAAGTAGAACACATCCTAAGAGGATATGAAGGAATAATAGAAAAACTAACAAATGTCGGAGCAGACATAAAAATAGAAGAAAACCCTTGCCAAACCAACTAATTTTTGGTATACTACTTAAGAATTATTATTACTATGACATCTAGTCATGGCGAAAGGAGCGACATATGAAAAAAGGAATTCATAAAGAACAAAAAGAAGTAACATTCAAATGTTTATGTGGAGAAAGTTTCAAAGCAATGTCAACATCAAAAAATGATGAAATAAACGTAGAAATATGTTCAAAATGTCATCCATTTTACACAGGAAAACAAGGAACAGCGACACTAACAGGAAATGTTGAAAAGTTTAAACAAAAATATGGATTAAAGAACTAAGTTCTTTTTTTTTTTAGTCAAATACTATATAATAAAAAAGAGGTGAAATAATTATGAAAATAGCACTAGCATCAGATCACAGAGGTTACACACTAAAACAAGAACTAATAGAATACTTAAAAGAAAAATACGAAATAATAGACTTAGGAACAAACACACAAGAAAGCACAGATTTTCCAAAATATGGAATATTACTAGGAGAAACAATATCTAAAAAACAAGCAGATCTTGGAATAGCCATATGCGGAACAGGAATAGGAATCTCCATCGCAGCAAATAAAGTAAAAGGCATAATGTGTGCTAAAATAAACAACAAAGAAGAAGCAATACTAGCAAAACAACACAACAACGCCAACATAATAGCAATAAGCGGAAAAACAAACAAAGAAGAAGCAAAAGAAATGGTAAATGAATTCCTAAAAGCAAAACCAAATAAAGAAGAAAAATACCAAAGAAGAATAAACCAAATAAAAGAATACGAAAATGCCAATTAAATTCATATTATACATATTAGTAACACCATTTGTAATACTAGCATTATCATCACTAAACATAAATCAAATATTTAAAAAAAACAAAGTATTCGAAGCAAGACTATTTATCTTCTTTATAGCACTATCACTAATCTATTTAGTAACAAACTTCATCTATGATTTTACAATAATCTCAAAAATAGTATAAAAAATGTATAAAACCTCATTATTTGTAAAAACTTATAATGAGGTGATTTTATATGATAAAAAAAAGTTCAAGATACTATCTATTACATGGAATAGTAGTCTCATCAGTAGCCCTAGTATGTCTACTTAGCTACGCAGTAACAACATCATTAACAGTAACAAGTGATAAATCCTTAGAAAACCTAGAATACGTATCATACGAAGTATTAACAGACAACATAATGCCAGTATCAAAAGAAGAAACAACAACAAACCAAACAATAATAAGACCATATACAGATGAAAACGTAACCATAGGAAAAACCTACTACGACTACAAAGAAGAATCAGAAAACCAAGAAAACTCAATAATCTACTATGAAAACACATATATTCAAAACACAGGAGTAGATTACATAAGTAAAGAAGTATTCAACGTAAACGCAGTAGACAAAGGAAAAGTAATATCAATAACAACAGATGATATAACAGGAACAACCATAAAAATAGAACACGAAAACAACATAATAAGCATCTACCAAAGCGTAAAAGATGTACAAGTAAAAGAAAAAGACGAAGTAACACAAGGACAAATATTAGCAACAAGTGGCACAAATAATATAAATAGCAAACTAGGCAACCACTTACATTTTGAACTATATAAAGACAACATCCTAGTAAACCCAGAAAACTTCTTCACAACCCAAGGAAACTAAAATGTTTAACAAAGACATAGGAATAGACTTAGGAACAGTAAATGTTTTAATATATGTAAAAGGAGAAGGGATAGTTCTAAATGAACCAAGTGTCATAGTAATAGATGAAGAAACAAAAAACGTAGTAGCAGTCGGAGACGAAGCAAATAGCATGTTAGGTAAAACTCCAGGAAAACTAAAAGCCATAAGACCAATGAAAGATGGAGTAATAGCAAACTTCGAAATGGTAGAATCATTACTAAATAACTTCCTAAAAAAAATAAAAATAGGAAGAAAACTAACAAAACCAAGAATACTAATATGTTGCCCATCAAACATAACAGAAGTAGAAAAAAACGCCATAAAAGAAGTAGCAGAAAAAACCGGAGCAAAAAAAGTATTCATAGAAGAAGAACCAAAAGTAGCAGCCGTAGGAGCAGGACTAGACATAGGAAAACCAGAAGGAAATATGGTAGTAGACATAGGTGGAGGAACAACAGATATAGCAGTACTATCTTTAGGAAACATAGTAACAAGTGCCTCAATAAAAACAGCAGGCAACACATTTGATCAAAACATAATAGATTATATAAAAGAAAAATATAAACTACTAATCGGAGAAAAAACCGCAGAAAATATAAAAATAACAATAGGAACAGTAAAACAAGATAAAACAAAAGAAAAAATGAAAGTAAAAGGAAGAGACTTAGTCGGAGGACTTCCAAAAACAATAACAGTATCAAGTGATGAAATAGAAGAATCACTACAAGATAGCATAAAAAAAATAATATCAATGATAAAAGTAGTACTAGAACAAACCCCACCAGAACTATCCGCAGATATAATAGAAAAAGGAGTAATACTAACAGGAGGAGGAGCTCTAATAAAAGGATTACCAAGTCTTCTAGAAGAAGAACTAAAAGTACCAGTATACAAAGCAGAAGACCCATTATCATGCGTAGCAGAAGGCACAGGAATGATGTTAGATAAGCTTTATTATATAGATAAATAAAATATCTATATTTTTTTTCTAATAAATGATATAATAACCCTAGGTGGTGCATTATTTTATGTTAGATTTAAGTAATTACACACATATATTAATAATAATAATAACATGCTTTATATTCAGTTTCCTAATAACATTTTACATAAAAAAAATAGCAAAACATATAGGAGCTATGGACATGCCAAATAAAAGAAAAGTACACAAAGTCCCAATGCCAAGACTAGGAGGTCTAGGAATCTTCCTAACATTTCTATTTGGATACATGCTATTCGGAGTACAAAGCATACAAATGAACGCTATCTTAATAGGAGCATTCATAATAATCATAGTAGGAGTCATAGATGACATAAGTCCACTAGGAGCAAAAACAAAACTATTAGGACAAACAATAGCAGCCTCCATAGTACTCTTTTACGGAGGAATAATATTAGATAAAATAACTCTAGGAACCCTACACATAAACTTCGGAATATTTGCATATCCATTAACTATACTATTCATAGTAGGATGCATAAACATAATTAATTTAATAGATGGACTAGATGGCCTATCAACAGGAACATGCAGTATATTTTATATAACAATAGGAATAATAGCATTCATGAAAGCAAGTTTTGGAGGTTTAGATGTATCACTAGCATTCATAATGCTCGGAGCATCACTAGGTTTCCTTATGCATAACTTCCACCCAGCAAAAATATTCTCTGGAGATTCAGGTTCAATGTTCCAAGGATTCATGATAGCAACAATATCATTACTAGGTTTCAAAACAGTATCAATGACATCATTCTTTATACCAATACTATTACTTGGAATACCAATACTAGATACACTATTTGCAATAATAAGAAGAACAATAAAAAAAGAACCAATATATATGCCAGATAAAAAACACTTACACCATCAATTACTAAATCTAGGACTATCACACAAAAATACAGTACTAGCAATATATGCAATGAACATACTATTTGCATTCGCATCAATCATATATGCCCTAAACGACAAAAAACTAGGTATGATAATATACATAATAATTCTATTACTAATAGCATTCATGATAACAAAAACCAGTATTATCGCAGACAAAAAGGAAATTAAATCAAAAAAATAATTTTCTTTTTTTAAGTCAAAATATTGCAAAAACCCAAAAAAATGATACAATATAAATCAGGTAATTTCCAAAAAATGGAAAATGCGTTTCCTTTGCGTTAATGGCCTAAATAAATATAGTATAATCAAAAGTGAGGTAGTGGATATGAAAGAAATAACGAAATGGTTAGGAATCAATGAAAAACTAGCAAAAGTAATAACATGGATACTAATAGTAATGATAATGCTTATAGTAATAAATGCAGCATTAGAAAGTGTAGGATTCCCAGAATACCAAATAAGATATGATAATATCGTAAAATTATTTAAATAATGGAGGAGCTTATGGAAAACAAAAATAAGCAAAAGAATGAAAAGAGGAAAAAACAAAATGGTATATGGTTCAACAATACAGAAACAATAGAATATTACGCCCAAGAAAAAGCAGCAAAATTAGAAAAAATGATAGAAAACATTATATTCTACGGAATAACAATACCACTTCAATTAATCCAAACAGCAGGAGTATTTGTAATAGCATATTTCAATAATTCATTCGCAGAACTATCATTCTTCCTAATAGGATTCTTCTTCGTAAGAACTTTTCTAGGAGACACATTTCATTTAAACTCAACAATAACATGTACAACATTTACATGGACAATATTCTTTGTAATAACATATTTAATCCCAAGTATATACATAAGCGTATTATTATGTGTAATACTAGGATGTATGCTATCAATATATATGAATTACATAGTAGTAAAGGGTGAAACAGAATGTCCAAAAGACTAAAAAACTTAATGAAACTACCTGCAGAAAAAGAAAAGTTATTAGAAATGTGTAGAGCAAAAGGATTAAATGGATACGAAACAGAAATAATTCTAAGAATATACTGGAAAAAACAAAGTTTAACCTATATATCATATAATATGGATTTCCTAAAATATGGAAAACCACAAAGATATTATTCAGTTAGAAGCTTGAATAATTTTCACAAAGAAGCATTCTTAAAACTTCTATTATAAAAAGATTCCAAATCAAACTGGAATCTTTTAATATACAAAAATGGTGCCGATTAATAGAATTGAACTATTCTCTGATGCTTACCATGCATCTGTTTTACCACTAAACTAAATCGGCAACAAATACTAATCTGTACTTCTTTTTCTAATTAATTTCATATACAAATCTGAACAAATTATAAAAATGGTGGAGACGAGGAGAATTGAACTCCTGTCCAAAAGCAAATTAATTTAAACATCTACAAGTTTAGTTAGTTATAAAATTTCATTATCTACAAAGTAACCAACCTCCAAATAGATAACTATCCTATAAAAATTCATTACTACACATAGGAATTGTAGTAATATAGCTTATTAAATATAACCCTAAAATATCCCAATAAGCAAAGAATAAAATAGAGCTCGCCATTAATTACTAAGCGAATTGTAATTGTTGTCTGTTTCCAGATATATTTAAAGTTGCATTTAAAGATTGCCATCTACTTGCAATTCAAATCATTACACTTCTGTCGAACCCGATCGTCCCCATGAGCAAATTATAGCACAAAATCAAAAAAAAATCAAATCAACCACGAAACGCAAATTATAGAAAAATACCCAAAAAGTATTGCAAAATATAAGGACAGTGATAAAATAAAAAAATATATTTGGTAAAAATTACCAACTTGCACATAGTTTGCGTTACAACAAAAATAAATGTTGTATAATGAAAGAGAGGTAAGAGTAATGAAAGAATTTTTAAAATGGTTAGAAAACAATGAAAACATAGAAAAAGTAGTAGTATGGTTATTGATAATAACAATAGGACTAATCATTCTAAACACAACATTGATGAGTTTAGGTTTGCCTCATTATCAAATATTACCTAATAATTTAAGAAAACTTGATAGTACGGCTTTAATTGATTTTATTACAAGTGCATTAGTAGCAGCTCTAAATTTTATCAGTATAATGTTATTAGTTTTTAGA
>CAZBFY010000005.1:0-20104 GCA_964491445.1 uncultured Mycoplasma sp. | reverse complement strand
CAACTGTATCTCCATCTGTAGCTTGAAAAATTGCATAAGGTAGTGTTTTAGGTCTTTTTAAGTCATTATAGAATTCTTTAAGTTTATCTATAGTTGTTTCACTTACTTTAAAAGATATTGTCATTTTCATCACATCCTTTTATTATTGTATCAAAAAAAATTATATATATCAAAAGTTTTTTAAAAAAAATAAATAAATTCAATCATTTTAAAGAATTATTTAGGCTAAAACCATTATTTTTTTTGAAAAATATTGACATGGGGGGGGGGGGGTAGTTATGATACACTTAATTATAATAAAAGGGGTCTATCAAATAAATAATTATCTTCACGGGATATTATAATATGGATTTTAAAATTTACAAAATAGTGAGTTTATAGATATCTCTTAACAAAAATCTAAATATAAGAAAATGTAGTTAAAAAATATCTTAACTACATTATATGAGGAGGTGAAAGTTGTGGCAATGCTAAAAATGGATTATGAAATGACTCGTAGTATAGGAAATCAAATAAAAGAAAAAACAGAATCATTCAATTCACTACTAGGAGAAATTAAAAATACCAATAATAATCTTAAAGTTATTTGGGAAGGTAGAGATGAAGCAAAATACTCTAATGCAGTAACAGAACAAGCCAAAATAATGGATGAACTTGCTAGAACAATGGAGTCTATTGGAAACTTCGTAGTTTCTGTTGCACAAATAATGGAAGAAACTCAATCTACTAATGCAAGTAGTATAAATATATAATTAAAGGAGGGATATTACATGGATTTAAAAGTATCAACAGCAGAACTTAGACAAGGAGCCAATAATCTTAACACTTCTTCTGTAGAAATGGCTTCACTATTAAATGAAATTAAAGGTTTAATGGATAAAATAGGAGAAGAAGATATTTGGGCTGGAGAATCTGCTCAAGCTTCTAGAGAAGAATTTGACAAATTAAGTGCTAAATTTCCAAGCTTTTCAGAAGCAGTAAAAAATTGTAGTGATGGATTAATTACTTTTGCTAACAATTATGATGAACAAGAAGCTAAAATTAAAAGTGCCATCGTAGGAGGAAGTTAATATAACTTTCTTAGAAAAGACATTAAAATTAACGCAATTAATGTTTTTTCTAAGAAAGGATGATATTCATATGAACAAAATATTAATAATAGTATACGTTCCATATATAGAACAAAAATATGAAGTATACATACCTATAAATAAAAAAATAGGAACAATAAAACAAATACTTATTAATTCAATATATGAAATTACAAACGTTGATTATGTTAATAATAAAAATATAAAAATATATGATAGAGAAACAGGAAATATTCTAAGAAATAACATGTATATAAAAGAAACAAATATAAGAAATGGATCAGAATTAGTTCTAATGTAAATGTGAGGTAATTATGAAAATTAAAGTTAATAAAAAAGCAATAAAAAATGTTGGTAAACAAATTTGTAATGATGCAAAAGACTTAGAGTACGAAAAAGCAAAAATACAAACAATATTTAATGAAATAAGCAGTGCATGGGTTGGAGACGATGCAACAAAAATTATTGATATAGTAGAAAGTACTTATTTACCTAATCTTAACAAAATATGTAATAAAATCAATAGTTTAGGAGAATACTTACAAAAAGTAGATTCTGCTTATGATAAATTAGATAACGTTTATAAATCAAAGAAAATATCAAAATAGTAGGTGAAAATATGAAGTTTGATTATGATAGAATTAGTGACGTAGTTGACAATTTAAATAGCATATTAAGAAATATTGATAATATTTTAGATGATTTTGATAATCAAATTAACAAAATTTCAAATGGAAACATATGGGAAGGTCCAGCTTCAGATGGATTCGTAACAAAAGCAAAAAAAATATCAAAAATTAGTAGAAGTTATAAAAACTCCCTACAAAGTATTATAATGTATATAGTTAATTGCTCAAATAACTACAATGAAATAGAAAACAAAATAGAAAAGCGAATCGCTGAATTAATGGGAAGATAGAGGTGAAAATATATGGCTCATTACAGTAATATAGATGAATCAAGACTAATATCTGCTATTAATACTTGCAAAATAAAAATAAATAAACAAGCAACAAAAGATTTGTTAGCAGATGCACAAAGCTTAGTTTGGGAAGGAACAAGTGCCAAAGAAAATCTAGTTAATACATTAAACAAAATAAATACAAAAACTATCGAATTAGAAGAAGAATTAAACAAATGCTTAAAAATAGCCCAAAAAATCAAAAAATACAAAGAACTTTATAAAACTATCAAAAACTTAAAAAAACAAAAAACAAATTTAGAATGGCAAAAAACTAATAGCACTAATACAAATTACTACTTAGAGTACGCTATTAACGAAAAAAGAAGAATGATTAATTCAAAAAAAGATGAGTTAGATAGCATAAAAAAAAGTTTATCCAGTGATGGTTATCCACCAGTATAAAATAAAGAGGTGTTAAAAAGAAATGAAAACATTAGAAAAATATTTACCAATTGGTTCAGTAGTACTTACAAAAAATGCAACAAAAAAAATAATGATTACAGGTTTCTGTGGAATGGATTATGATGATAAAAATGCCACATTTGATTACTGTGGTTGCCTATATCCAGAAGGAATACTACAAGCTTCTGATACTTTCTTGTTTAATCATAATCAAATAGAAGAAATTATTTTCTTAGGATATGACAATGAAGAAGAAAAAGAATTCAAAAGTAAATTAAAAAAAATGTTATCAAATAACAGTGAAATGGAGAATAAATAATGGAAAATAATAAAGAAAATATCATGTTACCAATAGGAACAGTTGTTTTATTAAAAAACGCAAGTAAAAGATTAATGATAACAGGCTATTTACCCATTGCTCAAGAAAAAACATATGATTACATTGGTTGCTTATATCCAGAAGGTTTTTTATCAATGGAAGATGCTTTTTTATTTAATGATGAAGAAATAGATGAAATAAGTCATCTTGGTTTATTTGATAAAGAAACAGAAGAATACGAAAAAATTTTATTATTAATAAAAGAAGAAACAAAAAATTCATAGTTTGAAAGGAGAATTCCATAATATGAGAGTATCTTTATTAAAAAATGATAGTATAAAAGATTTAATACTACCCAACAAAATATCTGGAAGTTATTGGCTCACAGATTATGATGAAAACGGCAACGAAATTAATCTTATCAATATTGAAGCTACTCAAGAAGGATGGAAACTAGTAAGTAACGATGATATCTTTTGTGTTATAGACAACATAAAAACACCAACCATAACTATGCAAGAATATAGCTTTTATACTATAAAAGACAAACAACAACAAAAATACTTTACTATATATTGTTCTCCTATTAATGAACAAAGTTATACTTTCTACGAAATTCCTTCAATAACAAATGGGTTATCAATAGGAAACGATTCTTCAAATGAAATAGTTTTTAAATCAAAAGAAATTTCTCAAAAACATGCAAAAATATATTTTAATGAAGAATATTCAAAGTTAGAAATAAAAGTAAATGACACACAAAACAATATCCAATCTAGTGGAGTTTATGTTAATAATAAAAAGATTAACAATAAATGTTTTTTAGAAAATGATGATATTATTTTCATAATGGGATTAAAAGTAATAGTAACTAAAATGAATAATAAATATATATGTTTAGTTAATAATCCCCACATATACTATGTAAATAATTCAGCTAGTTTAGTAGCTATAAATAACCTAAAACAATTTAATATTATGACATACGAAGATGAATATTACGAAGAAGAAAATGATATTGAAATGAATATCTATGAACCAAACGAATATTTTCATAAAAAACCAAGATTTGTAAGTAAAATAGAACAATTAAAGCTAAATGTCGATGCTCCGCCATCTAAAGAAAAAGAGCCAGAATCTTCCATAATTTTAACTATTGGTCCAATGCTTACCATGAGTATGACATCATTAGTTATGGGTTATACTGCAATTAATAATGTTATGAACAATAATGGTTCATGGTCCCAAGCAACACCATCTTTAGTGATATGTGGAGCCATGTTTGCAAGTGTATTCATTTGGCCTTTCATAACAAAATTTTATGAAAAAAAACGACGCAAAAAAAATGAAAAAGAAAGACAAATCAAATACACAAAATATATAGAAGAAAAACGCCAAATAATAAAAGATGAAGTTAAAAAACAAAGCAATATCTTACTAGAAGCTTTTCCTTCTACTTTAGAATGCCAAAATATAATCAAACAAAGAATGGATAGACTATGGGAAAGAAGAATCGGAGATGATGATTTTTTAACAGTTAATTTAGGTTTAGGAAATAGAACTATGGAAATTGATATAAAATATCCAGAAGAACACTTTTCAATGATAGAAGACAACTTAAAAGATATTGTTACCAGACTAGGTTCAGAACCAAAAAATCTAGAAAATGTTCCCATAGATTTATCCCTTGAAGAGTATAATATTTTAGCTTTTATAGGTACAAAAACAAACAATGTTAATTTATTATCACAATTATTGTTACAAATAGTTACATTTCACAGTTATGAAGACTTAAAAATTGTTATGCTAACCAATAAAGAAAATAGCTCTAATTGGGAGTTTATAAAACCACTACCCCACTTATTTAACAATGATAAATCCATAAGATACTTTGGTAATACTCTAGAAGAATATAAAGAAATATGTTACCACCTAGAAAAAATTTACTCTTCTAGAATAAAAAATGATGACATGCAAAACTTTTCAAAAAACAATAACAAAAAATACATTCCTCATTACTTAATCATTACTGATTCATTCAAACAAATAAGAAACATTGAAGTAATAAAAAACATCTTATCACAAAAAGAAAAGGTAGGATTTAGCATTATTATACTAACAGACAAAGTATCTACATTACCAGATCAATGCCAAACATTTATTAATACAAGTTTCGATAAAGGAGATTTATTTAGAAGCTCACTTAATAATAAAAATCAAAACTTTTACATAATCAATAATAATTACGATTATAAAGGATGTATAAAAACATTAGCTAATATTCCGATAGAAATCGAAAAAGGTAAATCTAATCAACTACCAGATAAAATTTCATTTTTAGAAATGTTTGATGTAGGAAAAATAGAACAATTAAATATACTTAATCGCTGGCAACAAAATAATCCTCAATTCTCTTTACAAGCACCAGTAGGATATGGAGAAAATGGAGAAAAAATAACATTAGATTTACATGAAAAGTATCATGGCCCTCATGGATTAATAGCAGGCATGACAGGTTCAGGAAAATCTGAATTTATAATTACTTATATATTATCAATGGCCATTAATTATCATCCATATGAAGTTCAATTTATTTTAATCGATTATAAAGGTGGAGGTTTAGCAGGAGCCTTTGAAAACTCAGTAACCGGTATAAAACTTCCTCATCTTGTAGGAACCATTACCAATTTAGATGCTAATGAAATAAAAAGATCACTATCATCAATAGAAAGTGAATTAAAAAGAAGACAACGTGCATTTAATATTGCAAGAGAAGCATCCGGAGAAAGCACAGTAGATATATATAAATATCAAAAAATGTACAGAGAAGGAATCATAAAAGAACCAGTATCACACTTATTCATAATATGTGATGAATTTGCAGAATTAAAAAATCAACAACCAGAATTTATGGAGCAACTTATTTCAACAGCACGTATTGGACGTAGTTTAGGAGTCCATCTAATTCTAGCAACCCAAAAACCAAGCGGAGTCGTTGATCCTCAAATTTGGAGTAATACTAGGTTTAGAATATGTCTAAGAGTACAAGAAAAATCAGATAGTTCTGAAGTTATAAAATGTCCAGATGCAGCATTTCTTAAACAAACAGGAAGATTCTATTTTCAAGTAGGATTTAATGAAATCTTTGAACTTGGACAAGCAGCATGGGCCGGAGCCAAATATACACCATCAGATAAAATAAAAAAAAGCATAGATACATCTATCAAATTTATTAATAATATTGGTTACACCATAAGAACAATCGAAACCAAAAAGAAAACTGAAAACGAAAATACTATATCAAAAGGAGAAGAACTTTCAAATATTATAAAGTATCTAGCAGAAATATCAGAACAAGAAAAAATATCTTCTACTCCACTATGGCTAGAAAAAATACCAGCTGAAATATATATAGACAATTTAATAAAGAAATATAGTAACACATATTTTAAAGAAGAACACATTATTAATCCAATTATTGGAGAATATGATGTTCCAAATATGCAAGAACAACATATTTTAACTTTACCTGTAACAAAAGAAGGAAATGCTTTAATTTATGGAATGGCAGGAAGTGGTAAAGAAAACTTAATTACGACATTATTATACTCATCAATGATTTTTTACACACCTGAAGAACTTAATTACTATATACTTGATTTTGGAGCAGAATCACTTAAAATCTTCAATAATGCTCCAATAGTCGGAGATGTTTTAACAAGTATCGATGATGAAAAAATAAACAATCTATTCAAGAAAATTCTTACAACTATAGAAGAACGAAAAAAAATGTTTTCTACATACAATGGTAATTATCAATCATACCTAGAAAACAGTGGTAAATCTTTACCAGCTATAGTAGTTATAATTAATAATTATGAATCATTTCAAGAAACATTTCCAGATTGTGAAGATCAATTAATAGCCCTATCACGAGAATGTTCAAAGTATGGAGTATATTTTATAATGACTGTTACCACCCCAAATGGAGTTAGATTTAAACTTAAACAAAACTTTAGTCAACAATTTGTATTACAGCAAAGTAGCGAAGATGATTACATAGCAATTTTAGGAAATGTACAAAAAGTATATCCATCTAAACTTTTTGGTAGAGGAATAATTAAACCAGATCAAACTTATGAATTTCAAACAGCTCTAATAGCACAAAAAGATACAATTCAAAAAGTTATAAAGACAAAAATCGAAGAACAAACAAAAAACATCAAAACTAAAGCACCAAATATTCCGATTCTACCAGAAATTGTATCCGTAAACGACATAGTAAAAGAACTAAGTAATAGCAAAGAATTAATAATAGGACTAAGTAAAGAAAATTTAAATGTTGTTAGATACAATTATCGTAAAAATCCTATTAACATAATAACAGCATTAGATATAATAAGTATATTTACTTTTATAAAACCTCTTATCAATGAGCTAATATATTTTCGTTCATCTGTAATACTAATTAATGCAGAAGATTTCACTCTTGAAGAAAAGTATAACAATTACATAACAATCATAAATGAAAAATTTGATGATATATTCGAAAAACTAGATGAATTAATCTCTAAGAGTTATGAGCAATATGCTGCAAACAACTACAATAAAAAAATATTTGAAAATAAAACAAATATTTCCATAATAATAAATGGACTAGATGCATTCAAAAATAAACTAAACGAACACAACAGAAACAACTTAAAACAAATATTTGATAAAATATCAGAATTAACTTTTATTAATTACATAATTATAGATAGTATTGATAAAATAAGAAAATATGAAGTTGAATCATGGTATAAAAATGGAGTAAACACCAACGAAGGAATATGGATTGGTAACGGAATAAATGAACAATTTAGTTTAAAAATAAACTATAAAAGTAAAAGCTTACGTGAAGAAATATCAGATGACTTCTGCTTTGTCTTAACTAGAGGTAAACCAATACTTACAAAGCTTATTGAAGACTTTGATATTGAATAAGACGATATTGTTAAAAGTTAATCAACAATATCGTTTTTTAAATAATAATTTTTAATATAAAATACTGATAAAACTTTCCATAAAAAAATAGTTAAGTAGTAAAACAAACTTAATACCAAATATTCAGCTATAAAAGTCAAAGCCTAACACATTTTTATTTAATCTCCCCTACTTTTATCTCTAAAAACATCATTCCTCTTGATTTTATAATAAAACACTGCTATAATAAAAACACAAAACAATTTATTTTATGGTGATGATATGAACTATGAATCATTAATTAATTACATAGAAAGTTTTATTAATTACAGTTGGAAAATTTCAGAAAAAGGAAGCACTTCTATCAAAGATATAATTTCTCAGTATAAAAAATTACAACATTGCTCCGATAATGAAAAACTAACTTTAGCAAAAGATATATTTTCTAAAATCAAAATAACTGAATTAAAATATGATGAAGAATATGAAATTGAAAAAAAATTTCCTCAATATAATGGTTTAATTGAAACCATTGATTACTTAAACGAAATAGAAGATATAAATATACGAATAAAAAAAATAGAACAAATAGAAAATGCAAAATACGAAATAATTAGAACTATTGAAAAATTAGATAAAACTAACATTAATTCAAATGCTGATATAACAAATGATATATTATGTAGTATAAATACTATGTTTGAAAATCAAAAATATAGAAATATACTCACCAATAAAGAACTATATACTCTATATATTAATTATTTCAAACTAAAGCAAAATCCAAGAACAATTAACAAAGTAACCAAAAAAATTATGCCAATTAATGATAAAATATGGGCAAACGATTTAACAAATCCTAATAATTTTAAACAAGGAGAAAAATTCAAGTTTCTAGTTCATAATTTTATGTCAGGAAATTCATTCGAAGAACAAATATATGCAATGGAAAATTATAGAAACAATAGAATTTCCTGTTCACTTATTACAGATTCTTTTGTTGGAATATATGATGGTGGAGGCGAAAGAAGAGCAGGATTTATTTATCCATATAATTCCAATATAATTGCAAGTGGCAAAAAAGATTTATACACTATAGAAGATGGAGAAAACTACATCATAAGAAATAAAGAATATGCATCAAACATACTATCCCCTGATTTTTTAGAAAAGGTTGGAAAAATACAAACTACAGAATCAAACGAAGAATTTGATTACAGTTCAAACTATAATGAAGTACTTATTCAATATGAAAAACCAAGTGCTGTTTACTTAATAGGATATGGTGAAAAAGATCTTAATAGTGATTATCAAGAATTAAAAGAAATTGCTAAAACTCTAAATATTCCTTTTATAGAAATTGATATGTCAGAATATAGAACAAAAATAGGGCTTGAACCACTTGGAGAAAAAGGGAAAAAATATATTACAAACCAAGTATTAAATTCATATTTCGATTTAACCATGAATTGCAATACTATAGATGAAGAAACTTTAAACAAAATAACAAAAATAGCAGAAATATGTAGCCACGATATTTCTATAAGCTACTTAAAACTAAAAACAGAAGGAAAAGTAAATAAAAAAAACATGAATTTAATGTTAGAAAGTATTGTTCAACAAAAAGGTTTAATTGAACAATTCGAAGCAGTAAGCATAGGCAAAATTGGAGAACAAAGATAAAATGCCATAGAATAAAATATTACAAAAATAAAAATTAATAAAACATTTTATACTAAAAAAAAATAATCATTAAAGGCCAAAACAAATGCCTTTTTCTATTGTTTAAAAACAAAAAATATGCTATACTACAAACGATTCAAAAGAGGTGAAACAAAATGAAATATGACATAATAGTAGTAGGAGGAGGCCATGCAGGATGTGAAGCAGCCCTAGCATCAGCAAGACTCAATAACAAAACATTATTAATAACAGGAAATATAAATAATATAGCAGACGCCCCATGCAATCCCTCAATCGGAGGACCCGCCAAAGGCATAGTAGTAAGAGAAATAGACGCCCTAGGGGGAGAAATGGCCAAAAACACAGACAAATCAATACTACAAATCAAAAAACTAAATACAAGAAAAGGACCGGCAGTATGGGCCCTACGAGCACAAATAGATAAAGAAGAATATCAAAAAAACATGATAGAAACAATACAAAACCAAGAAAATCTAAACATAAAAGAAACACTAGTAGAACACTTAATAATAGAAAATAACCAAGTAAAAGGAATAATAACAAGAGAAAAAGAAGAAATAAATGCAAAAGCAGCAATACTAACAACAGGAACTTATCTAAACTCAAATATCCTAATAGGAAGCACAAAAACAAAAGAAGGACCCCACGGAGAAGAAACAGAACTAAACCTAAGTAAAGACTTAGAAAAACTAGGCTTCACCTTAAAAAGACTAAAAACAGGAACACCTCCAAGAATAAAAAAAGACACAATAGATTTTTCAAAAACCCAAGAAGAAAAAGGTTCACCTACACCCCTTACCTTCTCCTATCAAAACACAATAATGTATAATCCAGAAAATCAAGAAAACTGCTATCTTATATATACAACCAAAGAAACACACGAAATAATAAAACAAAACCTAAAAAAATCTGCAATGTACGGAGGATATGCCGAAGGAGTAGGACCACGTTACTGTCCATCAATCGAAGATAAAATAGTAAGATTCAGTGACAAAGAAAAACACCAACTATTCCTAGAACCAGAAACAAAAAAATACGACACAATATATATTCAAGGCTTCTCAAGCAGCATGCCTAAAGATATCCAAGAACAAATGGTGCATAGCCTTCCCGGCCTAGAAAATGCAAAAATATTAAAATACGCATACGCAATAGAATACGATGCAATAGATCCAAGAGACCTAAAAAGAACACTAGAAACAAAACTAGTAGAAAATCTATACACCGCAGGACAAATAAACGGAACAAGCGGATACGAAGAAGCAGCATGCCAAGGACTAATCGCTGCAATAAATGCAAACCAAAAACTAAAAAACAAAGAATCATTAATTCTAAGAAGAGACGAAGCTTACATAGGAGTCCTAATAGATGATCTCGTAACAAAAGGAATCGAAGACCCATACAGACTACTAACATCAAGAGCAGAATATCGCCTACTACTAAGAGATGATAACGCCGATCAAAGACTAACAAAATACGGAATTAACATAGGACTAATAACAAAAAAACAAGAAAAAATGTATAATGAAAAAATAAACAACATAAACAAACTACTAGAAAACCTAAAACAAGAAATAACACCAAAACAAGAAACAAACAAAATATTAACAAATCAAAACATAAACAAAATAACAGACAAAACAACACTACATGACCTACTAAAAAGACCAGAAGTAACAGTAGAAAAACTAAAACCATTCCTAAAAGAAGAATATCCAAAAGAAATACAAGAAGAAGTAGAAATAATGATAAAATACGAAGGATACATCAAAAAAAGCAAAGAAGAAGCACAAAAACAAGAAAAATACGAAAACATAAAACTACCAGAAAACATAGATTATACACAAATACCAAACTTAGCCCTAGAAGCAAAAGAAAAACTAAATAAAATAAAACCAACATCCATAGGACAAGCAATGAGAATAAGTGGAGTAAATCCAAGTGATATATCAGTATTAATGATATACTTAAAAAGAGGTAAAAATGAATAAAGAAAAATTTAAAGAAGAACTACAAAAACTAAACATAAACCTAACAAAAGAGCAAGAAGAACAATTAGAAACCTACTATAAAATGCTAGTAGAAACAAACAAAACAACTAATCTAACAAGAATAACAAACAAAGAAGAAGTATATCTAAAACACTTTTACGACTCACTAACAATAACAAAAATAATAAACCTAACAAACCAAAAACTAATAGATATAGGAACAGGAGCAGGCTTTCCAGGACTAGTATTAAAAATAATATTCAAAGATTTAGACATAACACTTCTAGACTCATCACAAAAAAGAATAGACTTTTTAAACAAAGTAATAAAACAACTAAATCTAAAAAACATAAAAACAGTCCACGAAAGAATAGAAAACTACCAAGAAACATTTGATATAGTAACCTCAAGAGCAGTAGCACAAACAAACATACTCCTAGAAATATCATGTAATCTAACCAAACCAAAAGGTTATTATATATTCCTAAAAGGAAACCTAGAAGAAGAACTAAATAATTCACAAAACGCAATAAATAAACTAAACTTAAAACTAATAGCAAAACAAGAATTTAATCTTCCAATAGAAAATAGTAAAAGAACAATAATAAAAATACAAAAAATAAACCAAACACCAAAACAATATCCAAGAAATTTTGCAAAAATAAAGAAAAACCCATTGTAAAATTTCTTTTTTTATTGTAAAATGATAACATAGAAGAAGTATATAAAGAATAGAGGGATAAATATGAATTTAGAAAAAGAAATTTTTGACATATCATTACAAGATATAATTCCAAATAGATTCCAACCAAGAGAAATGTTCGATGACGAAGCATTAAAAGAACTATCACAATCAATAAGAGAACACGGAGTAATTCAACCAATAATAGTAAGAAAAGTCGGAGATAAATACGAAATAATCGCAGGAGAAAGAAGATTTAGAGCATCACAACTAGCAGGAAAACAAACAATACCTGCCCTAGTAAGAGATATAGATGACAAAGAAGCAGCAAAAATAGCACTCCTAGAAAACCTACAAAGAAGCAATCTAACACCTATCGAAGAAGCAAAAACATACCAAACAATATTAAAATTAGATAACATAACTCAAGAAGAATTAGCACAAAATCTAGGTAAATCACAATCAACAATAGCAAACAAACTAAGACTTCTAACACTAGACGAAGAAGTACAAACTGCTCTACTAAATTCTCAAATATCAGAAAGACATGCAAGAAGTTTAATCGGAGTAGACAATGAAACCCAAAGAAATCTATTACACAAAATAATAAATGAAAAATTAACAGTAAAAGGACTAGATGATGAAATAATGAAAATAAATGGAACATATCAAGAACCACAAATACAAGGAGCAAACGAAATAATAAGTACACCACAAATGCAAAGTACAATAGAAACACCAATAATAAATCAAAATCAAATGATAACAAATCCAACTATCCAAGAAACACCAACTATCGAAACAAATAATGTTATTACACCTCCAGTTACAAATCAAGTACCAATAAATGAACCAGTTATAAACCAAAATATAGAACCACAACCAGAACAAAACAATATAACAAATCAAATAGAAACTCCAGTGATAAACAGTGAAATACCACAACCAGAACAACCACAAATAAACATAAATCAACAAGAACCAAAACATCAAGAAAACATATTTGATAGATTAAGAGTAACAACTGAAGAACCAACCAGTATACAAGAAAATGAAATACCACAACCAGAACAAAACAATATAACAAATCAAATAGAAACTCCAGTGATAAATAGTGAAACACAAAATCAAGAACCCCAACAAAACTACAATAATATATACGATTTAAGATTTGCCATAAACAACTTTAGACAAGCAATACAAAACACAGAAAAATTTGGTTTCAAAGTAAAAGCAGACGAATACGACAGCGAAAACAAATACCAAATAGTAATAGAAATAGAAAAAAAATAACAAAGCTCAAAAAGAGCTTTTTTAAATAATACAAAAAGCCCTTTAAAAAAAATAAAAACTTTGATAAAATAATAATAGCAAAAAAAGGAATAGGTGGTAACAAATGGGAAAAGTAATATCATTAATAAATCAAAAAGGTGGAGTAGGAAAAACAACAACAAGTATAAATTTATCAGCATCACTAGCAATTTTAGGAAAAAAAATACTATTAATTGATCTAGATCCACAATGTAACGCAACAACAGGAATAGGATTAAATAAAGGAGATATAGAAAAAAGTATTTACAACGTCTTCAACGGAACATCTACAATAGAAGACGCCATAATAAAAACAAAATACAAAAATCTATACGTATTACCTGCCAATATAAATCTAGCAGGAATAGACATAGAATTAGAACAAACAACCCCAAATCAAACAGTATCAAAATCAGAAAGACTAAAAGAACACATAAATAAAATAAAAGATAAGTATGATTACATAATAATAGATTGCCCACCAGCACTAGGAATAATAACAACAAATGCCCTAACAGCATCAGATTCAGTAATCATACCAGTACAATGCGAATACTTTGCACTAGAAGGAATAACACAACTATTAAAAGCAATAATGTACACACAAGCAAACCTAAACCCAAACCTAGCAATTGAAGGAGTGCTACTAACAATGTTAGACGCAAGAACAAACCTAGGTTTAGAAGTAGTAGAAGAAATAAGAAGTTACTTCAAAGACAAAGTATATAACACAATAATACCAAGATTAATCAGATTAACAGAAGCACCATCGCACGGAAAACCAATAATAGCATACGATCCAAAATCAAGAGGATCAGAAGCATATTTAAATTTAGCCAAAGAGGTGATTAAAGGAAATGGAACAAACTAAAAGAAGAGCACTAGGTAGAGGCCTAGAAGAATTATTTAACATTGAAGAAATCAACTATGATAAAATGGAAGAAAAAATAATGGAAACAGTAGAAGACGAAGAAATAAAAGAATTACCATTAAATAAACTAAGAGTAAACCCATATCAACCAAGAAAAACATTCAACGAAGAAGCCCTAAAAGAACTAGCAGAATCAATAAAAGAACACGGAGTATTCCAACCAATAATAGTCAAAAAAAGTATAAAAGACTATGAAATAGTCGCAGGAGAAAGAAGATTTAGAGCATCAAAACTAGCAGGAAAAGAAACAATACCATGCATAATAAGAAACTTCACAGACGAACAAATGATGGAAATAGCAGTCTTAGAAAACCTCCAAAGAGAAAACCTAAACGCAGTAGAAGAAGCTATGGCCTATGAATCACTAATGAAAAACCTAAACCTAACACAAGAACAAGTAGCAAAAAAAGTAGGAAAAAGTCGTAGTTACATAACAAATGCTCTAGGAATACTAACTCTTCCAGAACAAGTAAAAAATCTAGTAAAACAAGGAGAACTATCACAAAGTCATGCAAGAGCCCTATCAAAACTAGAAGATAAATCAAAAATACTAGAACTAACAGATAGAATAATAAGTGAAAATCTAAATGTAAGACAAATAGAAGAAGAAACAAAACAAGAAACAAAAAAAACAAAACAAAAACAAAAAGAAATAAACAAAGAATATCAAACATTAGAAAAAGAACTAGAAAACTATCTAGGAACAAAAGTAAAACTAAAACCAAAAAAACTAGAAATAAACTACGAAAACGAAAACGACTTAAATAGAATACTAGAAATAATAAACTTTAATAAGTAGGTGAGTAAATGTTAAAAGATTTCTTAAATTACATAATAGATAAAGACATACACTTAATAATTATATATATACTATTAGGATGGATAATATATCAACTAATAAAACATATCATAGTAAAAAACACAAAAAGACTAAAGAAAAAAAGACAAAAAACGATGCAAAAACTAATACAAAACATAGTAAAATACATAATAATAATCCTAGTCTTAGTAAGCATACTAAATATACTAGGAGTAAACGTAACATCAATAGTAGCAGGCTTAGGAGTAGCATCAGTAATACTAAGCTTAGCCCTAAAAGACGTAATGCAAGACATACTAGGAGGCTTATCAATTATACTAGAAGACCAATTTGACATAGGAGACCTAGTAGAAATAAATGGCTTCACAGGAACAGTAATAGATCTAGGACTAAAAAGCACAAAAATAAAAAGTTACGAAAACGTAATAAAAATACTAGCAAACAGAAACATATCAGAAGTAACAAATTACTCAAAAACAAACCCAAATCTAATAATAGATATACCACTTCCCTATGAAATACCACAAAAACAAACAGACAAAATACTAAAAAACATAATAAAAAGAATAGAAACAGAAATAACAACCCTAAAAGGAGAAGTAGAATTATGGGGATTAAACGAATTTAAAGATTCAAACATAAGCTACAGAGTACTAATACCAGTTGAAGCAGAAACACAATTCAAAGTAAAAAGACAAGTAAACAGAATAATAAAAGAAGAATACGATAAAGAAAATATATCAGTTCCATACAATATAATAGAGGTAAAAAATGGATAAAGACTACACAATAGGAACCCAAGTAATAATGAAAAAACAACATCCATGTGGAACAAACCTATGGGAAATAACAAGATTAGGAGCAGATATAAAACTAAAATGCATAAACTGTGGAAGAACAGTAATGCTACCAAGAATAGACTTCAATAAAAAATTAAAAAAAATAGTTAAGGAGTAATCATATGGCAAAAAAGAAAAAAAACAAAAAACTAAAATTACATCCAGTAACAAGTTTCATAATCTTAATAGCAGCAACAATACTATTAAGTGCAATACTATCATTATTTAATATATCAGCCTCATATGACAGTGTAAATCTAAACACAAACGAACTAGAACAAACAATAGTAACAGTAAAAAACATGCTAACATATGACGGAATAAAATCAATGATAAGTAACGCTTCAACAAACTTTATAAGCTTCACAACAGTAAGTACCCTAATAATAACACTAATGGGAATAGCAGTAGCAGAAGAAACAGGACTAATACAAGTATTTATGAAAAGAAAACTAGCAAAAATAAACCCAAAACTAATAACATTTATGCTATTTCTACTAGCAGTATTCTCAAGCATAGTAAATGAAGTAGGATACGCAGTATTAATTCCACTAGGAGCCCTACTCTTCTTATTCAACGGAAGAAACCCATTAGTAGGAATAATGACAGCATTCGCCGGAGTAGCATTTGGATACAGTGTAAGTTTTTTCGTAGGTTCAACAGATATGTCATTAATACCATATACAATGAGTGCAGCAAACTTAATAGATGAAACATTCTACGTAAGAATGACATCAAACCTATACATAATGATATTCTCTTGTATAGTAATATCAATTATAGGAACTATAATAACAGAAAAATACATAGTAAAAAAAGTAGGAAGATACGTCTCAAAGAAAAAGGATGATTTAGACCAAACAAAAGAAATAGAATACCTAGACCTACAATACGAAGAACAAAAGAAAATAAAATCAGAAGAACAAGAAAAGAAAGGTCTAAAATATGCCCTAATAGCAGCCCTAATAGTAACAGGTATATTCATCTATATGATAATACCAGGCTTACCATTCTCAGGAGCACTCCTAGATCAAACAGAAAAATCATATGCATACCAACTATTCGGAGATAACTCATATCTAGAAGCAGGTTTCACATACATGCTATCACTATTCTTAATAGTAACAGGAATAGCATACGCTATCGGAGCAAAATCAATTAAAAACGACAAAGAACTATTCCAAAAACTAACAAATAGACTAAGCGATCTAGGAATAATACTAGTAATGGTATTCTTTGCAGCACAATTCATAGCAATATTCAAGGAAACAAATATAGGAACAATAATAGTAGTAGGCTTATCAAACATATTAAAAGCCCTACCACTCTCAGGAGTCTTACTAATAATCGTAGCAATACTAGTAATAGCAATATCAAATATATTCGTTCCAAGCACAATAACCAAATGGATGATAATATCCCCTATTCTAGTACCAGCAATGATGCAGTTAAACATGTCTCCACAATACTCACAATTCATCTTCAGAGCAGCAGAATCAATGACAAATGGAATAACCCCCCTACTAGCATACTTCGTAGTATACCTAGGATATTTAAATATATATAACAAAGAAGAAAAGAAAGTATACGGAATAAGAGACGGAATAAGATATATGACACCATATCTAATAGCACTTTCCGTAGCATGGATAGCAATACTACTATTATGGTATTTAGTAGGATTACCACTAGGACCAGGAGTCTATCCAGTACTATAACAAGGAGGAAAAAACATGAGCTTAAAAGCAGGTATAGTAGGACTACCAAACGTAGGAAAATCAACACTATTTAATGCAATAACAAAAAAAGATATTTTAATAGCAAACTACCCATTTGCAACAATAGATCCAAACGTAGGAATAGTAAGCGTTCCAGATAAAAGACTACAAAAACTAGAAGAAATGTACAACCCACTAGAACTGAAACCAGCAAGTTTTGAATTCGTAGACATCGCAGGAATAGTAAAAGGAGCATCAAACGGTGAAGGACTAGGAAACAAATTCCTATCACACATAAGAGAAACAGACGCAATATGTGAAGTAGTAAGATGCTTCGAAGACAAAGAAATAACCCACGTCGAAGGAAATGTAGATCCAGTAAGAGATGTAGAAATAATAAACCTAGAACTAGCCCTAGCAGATCTAGAAATAATATCAAACAGAATAGACAAAATAAAGAAAAAAGCCCAAACAACAAAAGATAAAGATTCACTAATAGAACTATCAGCTCTAGAAAAATCAAAAGAAGCACTAGAAAAAAACATGCCACTAAGATTAATAAAATACGAAGAAGAAGAACTATTCGCACTAAAATCATTCAACTTGCTAACACTAAAACCACATATATACCTAGCAAATGTAAGTGAAGATGAAATAAATAAAGACAATGAATATGTACAAAAACTACAAGAATACGCATCAAAAGAAAACTCAAAAGTAATAAAAGTATCCGCAAAAATAGAATCAGAACTAGCAGAACTAGAAGAAGAAGACAAAAAAGAAATGTTACAAGAACTAGGAATAGAAAAAAGCGGCCTAGACAAATTAGTAGAAACAACCTACAACCTATTAGGATTAAAAACATACTTCACAGCAGGAGAACAAGAAGTAAGAGCATGGACCTACAAAGAAGGAAAAAATGCAAAACAATGTGCAGGAATAATACACACAGACTTTGAAAAAGGATTCATAAAAGCTGAAGTAATCGCATATAAAGACCTAATAGAAGCAGGTTCAGAACAAAAAGTAAAAGAACTAGGAAAACTAAGATTAGAAGGAAAAGACTATATAATGCAAGACGGAGACATATGTCATTTCAGATTCAATCTATAATCCAGTTCTTTTTTACATCAAAAATTATTAGAGAAAAAAACTAGACAAACAAATAAAATATTGTTATAATACAAATCGAGTATTAAGTTACTCCTTGCTTCACAAGAAGCCATAAGACCAAAAGGAGGTGTAAAAGTATGAAAAAATACGAAATAATGTTTATAGTAAAACCAACTCTAGAAGAAGCATCAATTAAAAAAGCTTTTGAAGACATGAAACAAGTACTAACAAATAATAAAGCTAACATACTTGAAGAAAAAGAAATGGGACAAAGAGACCTAGCATATGAAATAAAAAAACATAAAACAGGTTACTATTACTTATTAACAGTAGAAGCCCCAAGAGAAGCAATAAACGAATTTAATCGTATTGTTAACATAAGCGAAACAGTTATTCGTGCTCTAGTAACAAAATTAGAAGATTAAGAGGTAAAAAAATGAATAAAGTATTTTTAATAGGAAGATTAGTAAGAGATCCAGAATTAAGATATACATCTTCAAACATACCAGTTGCAACTTTTTCCCTAGCAGTAAATAGAAACTTCACAGGACAAAACGGAGAAAGAGAAACAGACTTTATAAACATAGTAGTTTGGAGAAAACAAGCAGAAAATTGCAAAAACTATATAAATCAAGGCAGTCAAGTAGCAATAGATGGACGTATCCAAACAAGAAGTTATGATGACCAAAACGGTCAAAAAAGATACGTAACAGAAGTAGTAGCAGACAACGTTCAATTCTTAGATACAAAAGCATCAAGAGAACAAAAACAAGAAAACAGTATCAATCCATATAATCTTGAAGAACCAAAACAACAAAACAATTTAAATAATATACCAGATGATCCATTCAAAGATTTTGGAGAAGAAATAAAGCTATCTGAAAACGACTTGCCATTTTAATCTATAAGGAGGAAAAAAACATGGCAGAATTTTATAAAAAAAGAAAAAAAAGATGTTACATGTGTGAAGGAAAACAAATCAACTATAAAGATGTTGAAATCCTAAAAAAATATACAAACGAAAGAGGAAAAATTCTTCCAAGACGTGTAACAGGAGCATGTGCAAAACACCAAAGATATATAGCAGGAGAAATAAAAAAAGCACGTATAATTGGTTTATTACCATTCGTAAAATAAACAGTTTTTGTTTATTTTTTCTTTTACTAAAAAAAGAACAAAACAAAGTATTAGTAAAAATTGTTACTATTCACAGTTAATAAGAAATTATTTATAATAATTATAGTTACTATTCAC
>CAZBFY010000004.1:0-20406 GCA_964491445.1 uncultured Mycoplasma sp. | reverse complement strand
TCTATTTTCTTTAATTTCAACACTTTTTTACTGAAATTTAGTTTTGAAATCAACTTAAATAATTTAATTTATATCATAGATTTTCTAGTAAATACTTCTACATCTTTATTTACATATACATAAACCTTTCCCTCAAGTATTGTTTTAATAAAACCAAAACCATTTATTACTATATCTTCATGATATTTTAAATTAATCTCTTTTCTAGATAAATCTTGTAATATATTATGTCTTTTACCATTTATTCTTTTTATATTTATATTATTAGAGGCAAAAACTGTAAAACTATTTCTTTCTCCCTCAACATAATCTATTCTTAAAAAATCTTCTAGTATAAGTGCTTGTCCTTTTTTTATTTGATATGTTCTAGGTTTAATTTCTTTTTTTGATGATAATCTCTTTATTTTATCATTATCTATATAATTAATTATACTATGTCTATCTACTAAACCAGGTGTATCTATAATATAAAAATCTTTAAAAGGTATTTTTATTTCATCTAAAGTAGTAGAAGGCATACTTGATATAGTAATCATTGATTTATCAATAGAATAGTTTTCTATTAGTTTATTAATAAGTGTACTTTTACCAGCATTAGTATGTCCTACTACATAAATATTTTTATATACTCTATGTTTTTTTATTAAGTTCATTAATTTATCTAAATTATAATTTTTATTAGCACTTATAACTATTTTATCTATAAATACATCTTCATAATTATTATTTATATATTCTAATATTTTATTATCTGTTACTGAAAGTGGTAACATATCTTTTTTATTTAATACTAAAATAACTTTATTATTTTTTAGATATTCTTTTATTTGTTCTAATTCTTTTGGAAGAGATATTAGATCTACTACATAAAGCACTAAAGACTTAGTAGCCCCAACACCTTTTATTATTTCTATGTATTCATCATTTGATTTAGTAACAATCTCATACTCTCCATAATTCTTTAGTCTAAAACATCTTTTACATAGATCTTTACTAATATTATTAGTATAACCCTCTAATAACACATTATTATCTTGTAATCTAACTCCACATCCTTTACAATATTTAATCATAATACTTACCTCTTTCTATATATTTTTTATTTTTAAATAATATAAGTTTTTCAATACCTCTATTTATTTTAGTAAAAAATAATTCATTATCACTGATAGGATCTATTAACACAGAACAATAATTCATCCTATTACCACCCAATACATCAGTTAATACTTGATCCCCAACCATAGCAATTTGTTTATTATTAATACTATTAAACTTAAGCTTATTATAACCAGTCTTAAAAGGTTTCCTAGCATGCTTAATATATGGTATATCTATACTACCACATACAAGACTTAACTTACTTTCATTTAAACTATTAGATACTACATATATAATAAAATCTTTCTTTAATTTATTTATTAAACACTTAGTCTTATTATTTATCTTATTATTACCCTTTTCAATAATAGTATTATCAAAATCAAATAATAACACTTTAATACCTTTTTTCTTTAATTTATTATAATCTATAGTAAATATACTCTTAAAATACATATCTGGTATAAACTTATTCATTCATCTCACCTACTATTTAAGTATAGCATAACAAATAAAAAAAAACACTAAATATACTTATAAAAATTTATATCTTTATTATATTTTATACACTTCTTTTCTAATAACTTAAAATTACAACATCTTTTAGCAATTCTTTCATTTAAAGAGCCATCAATATACTTATCATATAAATTTTTAGACTTACTATATAACTTATCAGCATGATGATTTAACCAAAAATTTGTTTTTTCAACATCTTGATATAGCTTTCTTCAGCCTTTGTTAAATACTCTTTATCCAAATCTAGTTTAATAATATTTTTATCCGTTACAGGCAACATATTATTAAAATTAATTGCTCCTAAATCACCATTTGCTATCTTAAATTGACTTCATAGTTTTATGCTTAGAACTAGATAAAGGAGCAAAATACTTAATTATGAACTTCAAATAATACTCCAATAAAGGTCTTAATTTCTTATTATTGCAATTATATGGAACTTTACTATCAATATTGTGAATCTAATCTAACTAAAACTAAACTTTTCATATTTCCATCCTTAAAAACACTATATATTAAAAACTAGAGTATGCTCTCTAGTTCTTTTTTAAGTTCCTCTTATAGTGGGAATCACTAGCTTTTTTCATTAGCTACTAAGTAGCATTACTATTATATGCATAAATATACAACCTAATCACTTATGCATAAATAATATACTATATATGTGCTAAAATATCTATTATTTTCGAACTAAATCTATAAACTATACCTATTAAATCTTATGTATATTACTTATTCTTTAAATATCTCTTAAGTAAAAATGCCATAAAATATGGAAAAGTATAGAACTTACCATTAAATCCAATATTTTTATTACATAGTTTAATACCATATTTAATATCATTATAATTATTACTATCAATTAAATTATTTAACGATACCACCTTATTATCATTAGCTTTAACTTCCACAGGAATAAGAGAATCTTTATCTCTAATAAAGAAATTCATTTCTATTGTTCCTTTTTCATTTTTGTAAAAATATAAATCATATCCCTGTTTTACTAGCATATCTGCTATTATATTTTCATATATAGCACCTCTATAGGTATTAAAATTTTGATTCTTTCTCAAATCATCTTGTGCCTCATCATCAAGAGAACCAATTAATAAGCCTGTATCACCAAAATAAATTCTATAATTACTTGGATTATAATTTCCTTTTAATGGTAAACAAACTTGCTCTAAAGAATAGCATACATTAACAATTCCTGCCCTATTAAGACAATCAAGTACACCTATATATTCTCTGTTTCTTGCTCCATCTTGAATTTTAGTTATTTGAAACTTTTTATTTTCATTTCCAAGAAATACTGGAATATTCTTATATACAGTTAAAATCTTACTTTGATCTAATCCTTCTGCATATTTAGTAATATCTTCTTCATAATCTAACAATATTTGTTGTTGCATTTTCAAAATACCACTAAAATTTTTACTTTCCATAAATTTACTTACAATAGCAGGCATTCCCCCAACAATCATATAATCTTTAAAATTTTCTAACATTACATCATACATTGTATTTGATAATGGTTCCAGCTTTATCATACTATTTAACATATCATCTATTACTTCTTCTTTATAACCTTTAGCCCATAGAAATTCCTCAAAGTCCATTGAATGTAATATATAATCTTCCTTATTAACAACACTATTTGATTCTATTTGTTTATAATTAATTCCCATAAGAGACCCTGAACATATAACATCATATCTCCCATCTTCTCTAAATGATTTCAAAGAAGTCGCCACACTTACACATTCTTGCATCTCATCAAAGAATATTAAAGTATCATTTGGAATAATTTCTATTTCTGGTAGTCTAAGTGTTATCTCTTTTATTATTTCATCAACACTAAACGATTTATCAAATATAGTTTTAAATTCTGGATTAAACACAAAATTTATTTCAATAAATACTTTATAATTATTCACACCAAAATTTCTGATTGCATTAGTTTTTCCAATTTGTCTAGCACCTTTTATGATTAATGGTAATCTATTAGAATTATTTTTCCACTCTAATAAATATTTATCTATTTTTCTTTTCAAACGCTCCATTATTTCACCTCAACTAAATACTATCACATTTTTCCATATATTATCACAAACTTCCGACAGTTATTATAGTGATTTATCACATTTTTACCACATTCATACTACTTTTATTATTTTACTCACTAAAAAACGCATGTTTCATAACTACATACGTTTAAAACCATTATTACCCCTCATTCATCTGATTAATTAAAAGTTTTTCTGCTTTATTATAATTAACTACTCTATAACTATCATAAACCTCATCTAAACTATTCTCAAGTATATTATACGAATAATAATATTTCTTATTGTTTATATCTATATAGAAAAGTGCTAATTTATCACTTTTCTTTTTACCACTTGTAATATCAGATTTCAAATTATTAAGTAATATTTGTGTAATTTCTTTTAATTTATCATAATTAATCTTTATAATTATCCCTCCTTAAGCAGCTTTAGAATTAGATTCTAATTTTACAGTAAATGTTTTATCTTTACCATTTCTCTCTACTTTTATCTTTACTTTATCTCCTATTTTATGATTATAAAGTTTATATTTAAAATACGATGAATTTTCTACTTCTTCCCCATCTATTTCTTTAATTACATCTCCAGCTTTCATACCTGCATCATCTGCAGGAGATCCTTTTTCAACACTTTCTATTACTACTTTAGTATCTCCTCCAAAGAAAGAAGTTGAACCATCATATATAGAAACACCAATATATGGTCTTCTAACATCTTCTCCTTTTACAAAATTATCAGCATACGAAATAGCTGTTTCTATTGGTATAGCAAAGCCCATACCCTCAATTTGATCAGATGCAAGTTTCATATTTGTTATTCCAATTACTTCTCCATTAGCATTACATAAAGGACCACCACTATTACCTGAATTAATCGGAGTATCTGTCTGAAGTACAGTCATATAACTACTTCCACTAGATACTACTCTATCTTTCCCAGATAAAATACCTCTAGTAACAGACCAAGAATAAGCTTTAGCATCAAGTGGAGTACCTACTGCAAAAGTAGTATCCCCAACCCTCATTTTATCATTTTTACCTATTTCTGCAACTTGAATAATATACTTCTTAGCAACCTTTAAAACTGCTATATCAGAATACTCATCTACCCCTAATACATCAGCTTCAACTTTTTCATCATTAGTAAAACCAAGTTTAACAGAAGTAGCATTTGTAAGAACATGACTATTAGTTAATATATAACCATAAGAATTATCAGTTTTATAAACAAAACCAGAACCAGTAGCATACAAACTACCATTTACATAGTTCTCAACAACTACGACAGAATCATAAACTTTTTCAACAGAATCTGCTATTCCAGTATCATCAATAGTAACATTCTTATTACTAGTATTTATATTATTCTCAGTATTATCCAAATAATTAATAATAAATAATGTAGACCATAATAATATAACAATTACTATTATTAGAATAATAATATAAATAAATGACTTATTACTCTTCTTATCTTTAACAATCTCAGGCTTTACTATAACTCTACCATTTTCCTGATCAGTTCCACAAATAAAACAAAACTTATCACTATCAGATAACAGATTATTACACTTAATACATCTTTTCTCTTTATTAACCTCCTTAGACTTTTCTTTTTTATTAACATTTCCCTTTTCATTTTTTACATTTTTTTCCATAATCTCTTCTCCTTACACTATTAATATTATATCTCAAATATTAAATTTTTTTGTTATATTTATGAAATTTTTATGAAAAAATGTAAAAAGAAGCGTAAAGCTTCTTAAAACAAAGGTAAAAGAGGCTCTATATTTCTATAATATTATCAAGGTATAACATATTATTTTATTTATCTAAAAAACAATTAAGTTCTCTCTACCCAATTATCTCTAAATTAATGTATATCTCTTATCCCTCCTCTCATAAATTAAGTATAAAACACATTTGTGATAAAAAAGTGTCGAAAAAAAGAAAAATAGTAAAAAAATTAATATTACTATTTTAACTATTTATACAAAATACAGCATACAAAGGTACTGATTTAATATTATTTTCAAAACCAAAGTTTTTTGAAGATATTCTAATACTATACTTAGGCTTATACTTACTTATATACTCATTTAAACTCTTACTATTTGTTCTCCTACCACTTTTAACTTCTAAAGGAATAATATCCCCCTCTATTTTTATTAAAAAATCTATTTCATATCTATCAAAAGTATAATAATATAATTCTTTATACTTAGGATATAACTCACATACAATATAATTCTCAGTAAGTACACCTTTAAACATTTCATTTTTACCTAAAAAAATATCTCTATAATCCAAATTAGATAATGCTCTAAGTAAACCTACATCACTTAAATATAATTTAAACTTATCCAAATTAACAAAAGCTTTTAATGGCAATTCATTTCTTTCAGTTAAATCACATCTTAATACCATATTACTAGCAAGTAACCATTCTAAACTACTTTCATATCTAATCTTCCTTGCACTCTTATCAACTATACTATATTTAAAAGTATTATTAACTCTAGCAAGCTCTTTAGGTATAGCATTATATATTTGACTATTCTTTATCCCTTCACTATTTTCAGTATACTTATTCATATCTGCTAAATACGACATAATTATTTGATCTTGAAGTTCAAAATTAACATGAGATATATTAAAATCATTATATATAAAATTATTAATCATAGTAGGCATACCTCCTAAAACTAAATACTTTTTATATAAATCTAAAGCTTTCTCATGTATAGGATGCATTAAAGCTTCATTTGAAACATAGTGAGACCTAATTTCATTAATTAATTTAGTTTCTCCTAAAGCAATTAAATACTCTTCGAAATCCATTGGATATAAATACTTAATTATTACCTTTCCTACAGGAAATGAAGACTTAAATCTATTAATCTTTACTCCTAAAAGCGACCCAGCACAAACTATCTTATAAGGCTTTTCACTCTCACAAAAATACTTTAAAGAAGTAATAGCCCTTTCACTTACTTGTATTTCATCTAAAAATATTACTGTATTTTCCTTATCAATAATAACATTTTTAATAATTTCAATTTTCTCTATTATTGTATCAGGATCAATGGTCTCTTTAAACACATCAGATATACTTTCTTCCTTTTCCAAATTAATATAAACATAATTATCAAAATTTTTCTTACAGAATTCTTTTAAAATATAAGTCTTACCAGTTTGTCTTGCTCCCACTAACATAAATGGCATCTTATAATCTTTTTTCCACTTTTCAAGTTCTTTTTCTATTTTTCTATACAAGAATATCACCTCACTTACATTTTATCATTTTTCGTACAAAACATCCATATTTTTACTTATATTTTCGTACAAAATACACAAAAAAAGAAAAGTATTAAAAGAAAATTAATTTCTTTGCCTATACCTTTCCTTATCATCAAGAATCTTCTTTCTAAGTCTTATAGCATCCGGAGTTATTTCAACAAGTTCATCGTCTTCTATAAACTCTAAAGCTTCTTCAAGAGTAAATACTTTAGGTTTAATCAAAGTTAAAGCATCATCAGAACCTGCTGCTCTAGTATTAGTAAGTTGTTTATTCTTACAAGGATTAACATTTAAATCATTATCTCTATTATGAATACCAATAATCATTCCTTTATACACATCAACACTAGGGCCCACTAACATAGTTCCCCTATCGCTTAAATTAAACAACGAATAAGCCATAGTTTTACCATCTTCCATAGAAACAAGAACACCATTTTTTCTTCTTCTTACAGGACCAACATAAGGTTTAAAACTATTAAAACTTCTTACCATTATACCCTCACCCTTAGTATTAGTAATAAAACTACTTCTATAACCAATAAGAGCTCTAGTAGGCACTAAAAACGAAAGCTTAGTATAACTATCATCATTAGTAACCAAATTCATAATTCCTTTTCTTTCATTTAAATCATTAATAATAGTACCCGCATACTCATTAGGACAATTAATAAGTACTTCTTCAAAAGGTTCACATTTAACACCATCAATTTGCTTAAATAAAACTTCAGGCTTTGACACAGAAAGCTCATAACCCTCACGCCTCATATTTTCAAGTAAAATAGATAGATGAAGCTCCCCACGACCTGATACTTTATATCCATCACTATCTTTTAATTCTTCTACCTTTAAACCAACATTAGTCTCAAGTTCACGATCTAATCTTTCTTTTATATGACGATTAGTTAAAAACTTACCACTTTGACCTGCAAATGGAGAAGAATTAACTAAAAAATTCATAGAAAGTGTAGGTTCTTCAATAACAATAGGATCAAGAGGAATAATATTATCTTTATCACAAATAGTATCTCCAACCTTTATATCTGGAGAAGTACTTGTTATAACAATATCACCGAATCTCGCTTCTCTAACTTCTACTCTTTTAATTCCCTCATTTACAAAAATCTTATTTACTCTAACATTTTCTACACTACCATCATTCTTACTAATTGCAACCATCATACCAGACTTTATTACACCTTTTGTTACCCTACCTATACCAAGTCTTCCTAAATAATCATCATATGAAAGAGAAGAAACTTGAAGTTGTAAAGGATCATCTTCACTTCCTTGATATTCACAAGTATTAGAAAGTATAGTATCAAGAAGAGGAAAAATATTCTTATCTTCGTCCTCAAGCTCTTTCTTAGCAATACCTTTCTTAGCCATACCATAACAAATAGGAAAATCAAGTTGTTCATCACTAGCACCAAGTTCTACAAATAAATCAAAAGTCATATTAACAACTTCATCTATTCTAGAATCTTTTTTATCTATTTTATTTATAAATAATATAGGATTTAAATCATTCTTAAGAGCTTGTTCTAAAACAAATCTAGTCTGAGGCATAACACCCTCTTTAGAATCAACCATAAGCACAACAGTATCAACTGTCTTAATAATACGTTCAACTTCTGAAGAAAAATCAGCATGACCAGGGGTATCTACTATATTTATCTTATAGTCTTTATAATTAATAGAACAATTTTTAGAATAAATAGTTATTCCTCTTTCTTTCTCTAAATCATTACTATCCATTATTTGATGAGTATCTAACTGCTTATCAAGAGCACCACATTGCTCTAAAAGTGCATCTACTAAAGTACTTTTACCAACATCAACATGAGCTACTACTGCTATATTTAATATTTTATTCATTTTTACATCTCCCTTTAGACCTTTCAAATTATACCAAAAAAAATAGTTTTATGCAAGAAAAACAAAAAACTGTCAGTAAAAATATATATGAAAAACTTAACATAAATCCAATGTTACATATATAATAATTTAAAAATAAGACTCAAGTCTTTTTTTATTTTATACTAATATTAACTATTTTACAAAAACTATCTCACACTACTTTTATTAAAAGAAACAACTTGTCTTCTATAACACTCATAAAGTCTTTTTTCATAAAAAAGTACACCCCTCTTATCACTATTTAATACTCTTAACCAAGATATTAATTCATTAAAAGGACATTCTGTTTTATTTTCATAACAAATGCCATCATAACATATATCATCATAATACTTAAAACCAAGTATAACATCATATAAACCATCTTCTTTTTCCTCTGCTAAAACAGGAAAAGACTTTCTATCAGAAATTTTGTTATACCATTTTTCATTATTATAATATTTAACCACCTTAGGAAGTAAACTACCTCCACCATAAAAAGACTTCTCACTACATACTAAATCTAAATAATAATACTTTGTTTCTTTTTCCATACTAAAACCCCCTGAAAAACTAAAAAATATTATATATAAATTTGATATTATGTCAAGTACCTATAAAACTCTAAACAAAAAAAAGAAAACCTTAGTTTTCAAAAAGTACAACTTAGGCTTTTCCCTTTCTATCCTAAATTAAGTATATACTAGACAACTTTCTTTGTAAACTATATACTAAATACTTTACACGTATTTTACATAAATAACAACATATATACCCTAGCACAAATACTCTGTATAAAAGGAGTCCTATAAACAAACTTATCAGAATTAGATAAAACAGCACTTACCATTTTATCAACTACAGAATCTAAACTCTTTTTCTCAATTAAATTAAACTCTTTTAACTGCCTATTTATTACTTTTTTCATATACTTATCACTAAATATATACTCATTCTTTTCCTTATTTAGAATCATTAACTGATTAAAACCAGTCTTATAAGCTCCTGGTTCAATTAATTTAATTTGAATATTAAAACCAGCATCTCTTAGCTCTTTTCTTAAACAAGAAAACATAGATATCAAAGCAGCTTTAGAACTACAATAAGCTCCTAAAAAAGATATAGGCATTATTCCTGCAATAGAGGAAGTAACAAGAACCTTACCATTCTTATTACCTCTTGATTTTATATATTCCTTAGTTAAAGCCAAAGTACCAAAAAAGTTAACTTCAAAATTACTTTTTACATCCTCAATAGATAAATCAAGTAAAGAACCTCCAACTCCTATACCTGCTTGATTAACTAAACAATCAATATCATATTTATTTATCTTTTCAATATCTTTTTTATTAGTAATATCAAGTCTCATAACAACAACTCTCTTATCATAATTAAGTACTTTTAACCTTTCTAAAACAGAATTAATCTCTTCTTTATGATGAGTACACATATAAACAAAATGTCCTTTTTCAATAAGTTTAATAGCCAAGTTATATCCAATACCAGAGGTAGCACCCGTTATTAACACATTCACACTAATCACCATTACTAGTATAGATAAATTTGAAAATAATAAACAAAAATATAAATAGTTTCATTAAAAAACATACCAATTAATAGGCATGTTTACAATTAGTTTTATGAATTATCTTTTGGAGTTACTATTTGACTACTCTGAGATTCACCATTTGTTCCTGTATCTTCTTTAGGAGCAGGATCTTTTTCTGGAGGAACTACTACATTATTTTCTCCATTATTAGTATTAGTATTTCCAGAATTATCAATACTATTGTCATTGTCAGGAGTAACTACATCAGTATTTGCTTTAATATCATTATCTTTCTTTGTACTATTCGTATTTGTATTATCAGTACTTTTTTTCGTAGTACTCTTTTTTGTACTTTTCTTTGTAGTAGTACTCTTCTTCTTAGTAGAACTACTAGAACTACTATAATTTGACTTAGCAACCTGTGATTTAGAAACAGAATGAACATCACTAGCACTACTACCATAAGAAGCTTCTAAAGTCTCTCCGCCTGCTACTTTAGATATTTTATCTTTAGCATCTTTTACAGACTCTTCATCTGGAATCATAACATAAAGTTCTTGATAATTATACGTATAAGTATATTCATAACTACCAACACCAGTTAAACTATTAGAAGTAATTGTCCAACTAGCATTATCCTTAAGTTGCATCTTAGCAAGTGCTGTTATCTTCTTAGTAGGCATATCTGTTATCATACTATCGCTTAAAGAATCAAGTAAACTATTATACTTAGTAATAATACTAGGACTAGTACACTTCCTAAAAATAGCCTCAATTAAAGCTTGCTGATTTTTACCTCTTTGATTATCACCATCAACAAATGTATGTCTTTCCCTTGCAAATGCAAGTGCAGCCTTTCCATCAACATGATTATAACCTTTAGTAAAATTATAACCATTCCAGCTTTGAAAATCATACTCAGAATATACATCAACACCTCCAAGAGCATCTACAATATTCTCTAAACTACTAAAATTAACTTTAAAATAATAATTTAACTTTATACCTAACAAATCTTCAAGAGTTTTAACAGAAGTATCTATACCATATATACCAGCATGAGTTAATTTATCTTTATACCCAGTAGTATCATGTAACTGAACATAATAATCTCTAGGAACATTAGTCATCAATATTTGTTTAGTCTTAGGATTAATAGTAAGTATCATATTAACATCACTCCTAGAAACCTCAGATACTTTTCCATACTCATCCATACCACTTATATAAATATTAAATACACTACTAGTTACATCAACACCATCAGAAACCTTAATTTTAACTTTAAACGTATATAAAACCCTAACCTTATCTTTAAAACCATTAAGTGTACTTTCACTATTATTACCAGCATTCTCAAGCTTTATCTTTTGAGAATTTTCAGTCAAAATAGCATCTACTTCATCCCCAAGTAAAGAACTACCAAGCCCATCAAGATTACCAAAACTTTCACTTTCAGTCTTAACAACACCATCAAGTTTCTTAATAGCCTCTGCAGTAGATTCACTATTATCATTATAATAACCTAACTTCTTATCTGAAATATCTCCAATTTCTTTATAAGTACTATCATCCTTTACTAAAACATAATAAGTATAAGTCTTATAATCTTGACTCATATTATCAAGAACCCCAAAAGTCTTAAAAATAAAGAACGATCCTACTAAAAACAATATAGAAAACAAAACAGAAATCACACAAGCTATCCTCTTAGGTTTCTTCTTAACCCTTTTCCTAAACAAGAAAAAATCAAGTAATAAATTTATAAATACCATAACACCACATAATATAGCTAAATACTTAAGTGGTAATATATCAATATATAACACTACCCCCAGTAATATAAGTGATGAAAGAAGTAACAAAAACCCCATTATTTTATAACCATTAATTCTCTTTTTCTTATCTTTTTTCTTTCTCATAACATACTCCTTTAACTCTATAAAACACCTCAAGAAATACTATTAAATAAATAATACCTCCTACAAAACCTCCTAAAACATCTGTAGGATAATGAACTCCTAAATAAACTCTACTTACCCCTATTAAAATAATAATTATTGATAAAAGAAAAGCAATAACAAACTTAACCATTCTAGATAAATTACTCTTCCAAATATAATAAATAAGTAACCCATAAAAAGAAACAGCAACAAAAGCATGACAACTTGGAAAAGAATAACCACTCTCAGAAATAATCATATCCATAGGTCTTTCTCTTTTAAATATCAGTTTTAACAAAAAATTACTAATAAGAAAAGACATAAATAAGTTTAACACTATAGACACTTTTATACTCTTATCTTTTATTAAAATAAATAAAATAGTAGTAAGTAAAATTAAAAATATTCCTCCTCCTAGAAATGTAATAAACTTAAAAAAACAAGTTTTACTATCAGTTATATCCCTAATAATATTATTAAACACTATATCAATACTATTATTTATATTTATCAAATAAGCAATAAGTAGAAACACAATAACTAATAAAAACAATAAAACATATCTTTTCTTAATACATAACCCCTCCACTCCATTATAACACTTTATTTAATAAAATACTAAAACTAATGTTAATATTAACACACTTTACATTGAACCATAATTAGTCTTCCTAGAAGCATAAACTATATCATTATTAGCTACTACATAAGGATCCCTTTCTAAAGAAATAAGCTCTTCATATTGCTTTTCATTTAACTTCTTTCTAAAAAATTTATCTTTATCATTACTAGAACTAACTAAATAAAAACTAACAGACCCATTAACATCATTTCTCTCTAAAGAATCTCCAGTCGCAAGTACATAAACATTAGAATTTGTAACATCAGAAAACTCATTAATAGTAGAATTACTATTATCTTTTATTACCAATTTTTTCTCTTTTTCATAATTAGAGCCCATAAACCTACCATCTTCATAAAAGTTATAATTTCTAGAAACTTCAGCATCTATTTTGGTATTATTTTTATTATTAAAAATCTTATATTCTCTATTATAAGTATAACTAGTAGAACTATTATCCACAACAGAGAAAACTTTCTTCTTTACAAAATGCTTAGGATAGCGAACCTTTTTATCATCATCCTCATACTTAACACCAGAAGTATCTGTATATATTCTTTTATTAACTGAATCTACTTTTACTGATATTTTGTAATTATTCTTCTTTTTAGTAGCAATTAATTCATCATTATCAAACTCAACTACATATTCATTAATATTCTCTCTTACTTCATTTATATTAGAAAGAGTTTTATGAACAGGGATAACAAGTTCAAAATTCATCACAATAGAGGTAGTAAGTTCATCTAATTTCATTAAAATATCTTCCATATTATAATCACTCCTTATATATTAATTAACTCATAGTTAGTAGAACCAATACCAAGTTTTTCTGAAGCTTCTAAAAGATGTACGCCATTTTGCCTTTCTATTCTATTAATCATATGAGTTTTACCAGAATCACTGGAATTATAAATCATATCAACACAAGCTTTATCAAGTGCAACAGGATCAGTCGAAGACAAAATTCCTATATCGCCCATACAAACATCTTCAGGACTTGCAACACAGTCACAGTCAGTAGATAAATTATTTACAACATTTATATAAACAATATTATTATTCATATAATGAATAACACTAGAACAAGCATCAGCCATAGACTCTAAAAAATCATTTTGCTTAGCAATATTATCCCATAAAATACTAACATCACGAAGCTTACCAGCAGTATGAATAAAAGCCTTACCAGAAGAAGAAGCAAGTCCAATAGACATATTCTTTAAAGCTCCTCCAAAACCTCCCATAGGATGACCTTTAAAATGTGATAACATAAGTATAGAATCATATTTACTTATATTAGAACCAACAAAATTCTCTTTCAAATGAAAACCATTCTTAACAGGAATAGAAAAATCTCCATCACTATCTAAAATATCAACACTTGAAATATCACAAAAACCGTGTTCCTCTATTACTTTTATATGATTTAAAGTAGTATTTCTAGAACCCTCATAAGCAGTATTACACTCCACTATAGAACCATTTAACTTAACAACTAAATCTTTAATCAAAGAAGGACTCAAATAATTATTATTACCTCTCTCACCAGTAGATATTTTAACAGCAATATTACCAGATAATTCTTTTCCTAATACTTCATACATCTTAACTAAACTATCAGAAGTTATTTCCTTAGTAAAATATACTTTAGACTTACTCAAACTAACCTCTCCTCTCATAATTCCTACAAATATTATAATATATATATAATAATGTTTCAAGAAAAAAAGACTTTTGACAGTCTCTCATACACATATGGCGTCCTCGAAAGGATTCGAACCTTCGACCTATTGCTTAGGAGGCAATTGCTCTATCCTACTGAGCTACGAGGACATAAAATGTTTTATTTAAATAAAACACTTATTGCTAATATAAATAAAAAATTAGTTGCAGCTTTTAAACTCTTAAAATCTCCACCAAACTTTTCTTTAACAGCAACATAATCATCAACAGCATCCACTATTATACTTTCAATATGTCTAGGCATCTTACCCCCAACTGGATACATATGTGATTCTATAATATTCTTCTCTTTCTTAGAAAGCTTAGTTATTTTATTAGCATTTTCCAAAGCTTTACTTGGATGCTTAAGCATCCTCTGTCTCTTATTATCAAACTCATCATCAAAGAAAAAATCATGAAGTAAAGCCGCTCTTGTAGCACTTTCATAATCAAGATTTAATTTCTTACATATTTTATATGTTTTATAAGAAACCTCAATACTATGATTAAATCTATTACTATTATGATGATGAATTTCATCTTTTAATTTATTAAATTTTCTATTTTCAAGTAATTTTTCTACTATTTTTATATACTCATAGTTACTATCCGTCATCTCTTTCACCAAAAAAAGTATAGCACATTATATATAAAAAAGCAAACACAGTGCTTGCTTTTACATCTATTTTACATTAGAAATTACGATGCATAAATGTAGGTATTTCTATTTCTTGTGGATCAAATCCTCCACTTGTATCATCATCTTCTTCATCATCAATATAACCATCACTTCTGCTATTTAATTGATTATAAAGTGGTTTTTTAGCTTTATTTTTCTTATCAAAACCAGTTGCAATAACAGTAACTATAACTTCATCGGTTAAGTTTTCATTAATAACAGAACCAAATATAGTATTAATATCAGTATTAGCAGCTGCTCTAACTACTTCTGCAGCTTGCTCAGCTTCAAAAAGAGTTAAATTAGAACCACCAGTAATATTAATAATAGCATCTGTTGCACCATGAATAGAAGTCTCAAGAAGTGGAGATGAAACAGCTTGTTTTGCAGCTTCAATAGCTCTATCTTCTCCCATGCCAATACCAATACCAATAATTGCATTACCTGATTTTTCCATTACTGCTCTAACATCAGCAAAATCTAGGTTAACAAGACCTACAACAGCAATTAAATCAGAAATAGACTGTACACCACGTAAAAGTACATTATCAACTTCTTTAAAAGCATCAAGCATAGAAGTAGATTTATCTATAATTTCCCTTAATCTATCATTAGGTATTACAATAAGCGTATCAACATGTTCTTTCAATTCTTCAATACCTGCAAGAGCATTATCCATTCTTCTTTTACCTTCAAAAGAGAAAGGTCTAGTAACAATAGCAACTGTAAGAGCTCCTAAACTTTGTGCTATTTCTGCAATTACTGGAGCAGCCCCAGTACCTGTTCCACCACCCATTCCACAAGTGATAAACACCATATCAGCACCTTTTAAGCTCTCTTCCAATTCTTTTTTTGCTTTAATAGCAGCTTCTTTTCCAATTTCAGGTCTTCCACCAGCACCAAGAGTACCAAGTTGAATCTTATTTTCAGCTTTTGAAGCATTTAAAACTTGAGCATCAGTATTAACCGCAATAAAGTCAACACCTCTTACTCCAGCATCTATCATTCTGTTAATGGCATTACCGCCACCTCCACCAACTCCAATAACTTTTATTTTTGCAAGTTGGTCCGTCATCGCTAAATCAAACATAACTTCATCTCCTTATTCGAATATTCTTCCAAATATTTTACCTAGTGCACTGCCTGTCCCCATTTTCTTCCTTGCTCTTAGCATTTCTTCGACCTTTTCATCTACAAACATCGTATAATCTTTTTCTCTTAAATTAAGTTTATTTACAAAATATTTAATAGCACCATAACTAGTAGCAAACCTACTATCACGTATGCCAATAACATTAACTCCAAGCATTTTACCTTTTTTACCATAAGTATCTTGAAGTAGAGCATCAAACCCCAGCATTGATGTTATAGCTCCTGATACTATTATATAACTAATTTCTCTATTTGTTAAGCTATTTATGTCATTTTTAAGATTTTTTAATAATTCTATTAATTTAAACTCAATTAATTCAGCAAGCATATACTGATTAATAACAACATTCTGATTAAGTCTATTAACTACTTTATACTCTTCATCACTTTCAGCATACTTCCTACTAGCAACACCATATTCTTCCTTTATCTCTTTAGTCTTAGCTTCATCAGTCTTATAATTAAACCTAATTACTTCATCAATATCCTCTCCCCCAATAGATGCTATTAACTCTTTAATAAGGATACCCTTATTAAAAACAGATAAAACACTCTTTTCTTTACCAAAATTTATCATAGCAACAACATCTTTATCTATCTCATCATCCTTAATAGCATAATAATCTGCTATCGAAGAAATAATAATATCAACAACTTCAACACCAATACTCTCCAAAATACCTACAACAGAATAAACATTTTTCTTAGGAACAGTAACTACAACAGACTTAACAGCAAGCTTACTACCCTCAAGTCCCAAAGGATTCTTAACTTTCTTAGCACCATCTATTTTATATTCAATAGGCATAACACTAACTACTTCACTATTAGCAGTAACATGTTTCTTAAGAGATTTTTGAAGACAATTATAAATTGTATCTCCATCAATTAAAGCATCAGCAGTAGAGACATCAACCTCTCCCATAGCAATATCAATTTCTCTATTATTTGAAGGAACAACAGCTATAACCTGTTCAACCTTAGTACCAAGCTTGCTCTCTAATACTTTTATAACTTTTTTAACAGATGAACTTATCCCCTGGGCATCAGTTATTAAACCTTTCTTAACTCCTTTACTAGGAACATGAGCAGTTGCTAAAACATTAAATTTATCATTATATTCTTCTATGGTAACTGCTTTTACTTCATCAGTACCAATATCAATACTAGTGTATATCTTTCTCATAAACATCCCTCTTATATCTTAATAAAATTATACAATAAGTTTTTATTCTTGACAATAATAAGTTTAATTTTTATAAAAACAAAGACCATTAACAACCGTTAATAGCCTAAATTATTCAATTAACTATTCTTATATCTTCTATAAATTATATAACTACCTGCACCCACTAAAGCAATTCCAAAAACAATAGTAGATATTGCTATTACGCTTCCTGTTTTAGGAGCACTTATTTTCTTTAAATTATTATATATCTTCAAATGATCTAAATCAGTATCATTTTTTTCTTTAGATTTAACAAGTTTATACATATTAGACTTAGCACTAATTAACTTCAAATTACCATTAGATAATACTCTAAACTTAACTTCAGTCTTAAGAGTTTGATATCCCTTAGGAGCAACAGTTTCAATAAGAGTATAATCTCCAACTGGAATCGCAAATTCTTTTACTTTATCAGTAGAAGTATACTTAATAAATACTTCTCCTTTAGAATTTTTTATCACTATTTTAGCACCCTTAAGCTCTTTTTCTTTAGTAAGTTCAAGTTTACTAACTTTCATATCTATAGGCTTATTAGTAACAACAATAGATACCCTCTTTTGTACTTGACCTGGTAAATCATATTCCTTTAACGCATTAGGAATCGCAGTAGTATCACCAGCTAAATACTTTTGCATTAATTCTTTATCAGTCTCATTTACTGTATTATCAAGATTTACATCAGAAGCATAAAACTCAAGTCCTTTTTCTTCTAAAGTACCACTTATTATACTTTCTACTACTTTTATATCTTCTGCATCTATTTTACCATCATTTGTAGGATCACCAAGTCTATATTTTTCAAGTGGTATTAATATGTCCTTACTATCACTCTTATCATCTGGAAGAGCTTCTGTTCCTTGAGCTTCATATTTCAAAGCATCATTTTCCTTATCAAGAGTAAATTCAAGTGGTTCTTCTAATACTTTATAATAATCATTAGCCTTAACCTCTACTAAAATATAATCACCATAAGGTATGTTTTTAAACTCTGCTATACCATTCTTATCAGTTATAGCATTTTCAACAACCTTACCATCCATATCAGTTGCAGGCTCTTTCTTAGTATTATTTTTAAGTAGCTTAAATTCTACTCCTTCAATAACCTTTCCAGTTTCTTCATCTTGTTTCATAATAGTAACATTTCCATATGGAATGTTATATATATCTTGTACAACTTCTTCTTTAGTTTCTACTTCTTTAGTAGCACTACCCTCTTTTTCACTCGCAGTTATCTTAACAGGAATACATGTACCTTTAGCATTAAGTTGTTCAAGTTGAGCGTTATCAAGTGCATATCCCTCTAAAGTACTTAATTCTTTAACATAATATGTTCTAGATTCACCAAGTTTAAGAGGATAATATAAGTTATCCCAAGATACAAAACCATTCTTATCAGTAGTTTTAGCACTAAGTTCATTTCCTAAATAATCTACTGCAGTCTTAGTACAACCATCATCACTATAAATACCAAATTTTATACCCTTTATATTTCCACTAGTTCTTTTATCTATCTTATGTATTTTTATTATTCCCTTTCCTATTGTTTCATAAGTATAAGGTGTATAACCTGTTACAGTTTCAGAAGTTGGATTAGACTTATAAACAGTAGTCTGCACAAAACCATCCTTTCTTTCATTTATTTTAACAGTAGATGGAAAAGACTTTGTCATAGAAATCGGTGTTGTAACACTATCATTTTTAGAAGTTATTGTTAAAGTATTATTATTCTTACTAACAGTAACTCCAGTAGGATTAGTTCCTACAGTATAACCAGAGAAAACACTTTTACTATCTGTTACACTACCAGAAAAATTACGATTAGTTTCATTATATTTTAAAACAAGTTTATCAACAGCCTTATTAGCAGCATCCAAAGAATAATAAGCAAAGCTAGGCAATACTTCATGATTTCTTACTGACTGCAAAACAGAATAAGCTTGATTTACTACTGATGAAGCTCCAGAACCAGTAACTAAACTAGAAAGTGTTGATTTTGAAATAGAACTTTCCTTTAATATATCAAACCCACCATCTTCAGTTTGTTTCTGAGCCATCCAAACTAACATTTGAGTAGCCACAACTGCAGAAGAACACTCAGGATCACCAACACTATCATTATAATATCCATAAGCTAAAACTCTAGCAACCAAATTACTATTTACATTAGCACTTGTTTGTTTAAATGCAGGATTGTCAGAAGAATTTTCATGATTCATATAAAATACTCCTCTTTCTGTACAATAAAGATAATGTCCATTCGAAGTATAAGTAGTATAATGATCAAAGGTAGCAGGACTAGCATCAATCCTGTTTAAAACAAAATATTTTTTCTGCAAAGATTGAGAAGTGGGACCTATCCAGCTAGTACTACACTGTATATATCTAGCACAATTCGTACCACTACAACCATATACTTGAGCATCAACATTACTAACACCAATTACTCCTAATACCATAATAAAGAATATCCTAACAAATACTTTAATTTCTTTCATACTTAGCCTCCTACTATCTATATCATTAAATAAATTATAACCCATAACAAAAATAATATCAATAACTTTTTTATTTGAGTTTCGGCTTTTTACAAAAAAATTAGTAATATTAACATAAATTATAGA
>CAZBFY010000003.1:0-22165 GCA_964491445.1 uncultured Mycoplasma sp. | reverse complement strand
GAAAAAGAATATCTTGCATTAAAAAGAGATAGCACTAAAATTAGTGATAGTAGAATTAAGGTTGTATATTATCAAGATAAGTTTTTCAATATTGGGAAATCAACTTTAAATATAAACGGTGTTAAAATTAAAGTTTATGACAAAGAAAGAATGTTAATAGAACTAATAAGAAATAGAAATTCAATAGGTTTCGATTATTATAAAGAGATAATTGAAAATTATAGAGAAATTAAAGAAACACTTAATACTAAAAAGATAGCAGAGTATATAAGTAATTTTGCAATAGAAAATCATTTATATGATGTTATCATGAAAGAGGTATTTTAATGAACATAAGCACTGTATTTAATAATTATTTATCAAATGGATATTCAAACTTAAATGCTATTTCAAAAACTTGTCAAGATATTATTTTACTAAAAATAAGTAATTCTAACTTAAACAAAAATATAACAATTAAAGGTGGAGTTGCTATGATGGCTATTTCTAAAGATATAAGAAGAGCAACACAAGATTTAGATATAGATTTTATAAGATATTCTTTAGATGATTTTGCAATAAAAACATTTATAGAAAAATTAAATGATAAAGATATTAAAATTAAAATTATTCCACCTATAAAAAAACTTCATCATCAAGATTACGATGGAAAAAGGGTTTTTATAGAAATATCTGATAATTTTGGTAACGTGTTCTCTACTAAATTAGATATTGGAGTACATAAAGATATCGATATAAAGCAAGATGAATTTTGTTTTGATTTAGGTATAGGATCTGATACTGTTACTCTACTTGCTAATTCAAAAGAACAAATATGTGTAGAAAAAATAAAGTCATTATTAAAGTTTGGTATTACATCAACTAGATATAAAGATATTTTTGATATTTATTATTTAATAAATAAAAATGATTTTGATAAACAACGTTTTTTAAATTACTTAGATAAATTAATTTTTAAAAATGAATTAGTTGAGGAAAGCAATATAACAGAACTGCAAAATAGTTTAAGCTCTACATTATCAAATAAGAAATTTAAAGCTATGATTAATATGGCAAAAAATAACTGGCTTGAATTATCAGTAGAGGATACTATTAACTCAATTTTAGATTTCATATCTTCATTAGAATTAGTTATAATATAATACTTAGAAATAGTAACTAAGTACATATAATGTAATCAACTGAATGAGAAATATAAGTGTATATGACAAAAAACTGCAGTACTGAAAACAATTTATTTACAAACTCTAAAAACGAATAGTTTTAACTTAAACTACTCGTTTTTTTATATTCTTTTAAGACTTCTAGCATTTCATTTACTATTAATTTATTAATACTATTATCTGGTATACTTTTTATAAGAGTTTCTTCTACTTTGGTTAATGGTATGTTTTTTATAGTAAAGTTATTTTCTATTTCTTGTTTATCTAGATTTGTTTTATTTTTATTATATGTTTTATCTGTATTAATAATATAATAGTATATATCGTTTCTTCTGTTTTTGTTTGTATTTCTATAGTTTTTGCTATAACATGTTATTTTCATGAATGGTTTTTTGTTTATTTTGTTTATTTCAATACCTGTTTCTTCTTTTATTTCTCGTTTTAGAGAGTCTTCTAGGGTTTCATTTTTTTCTAAGTGTCCTCCAGGAAATTGATATGTTTTATTAGAGTATCCAAGCATTATTTCATTTTTACTGTTTATAATAAGTGCTTTTGTTCTTATAACGGTATCATCAATATCTTTTTCTATTAAGTTATCGTTATTTATTATTATTTGTTTCATTTAATCTTCTAGTATTTCTGTTATCGCTTTTAATACTCCAAGTTTTCCATATTCATAAGTAAGTGCTCCTTGTTGGTATGCTATATATGGACTTCTGTATGCTCCATCGCAAGATAGTTCTATTGTTGCTCCTTGTATAAATGTTCCTGCTGCCATGATTACTTTGTCTCCATAACCTGGCATTGCATCTGGTACTGGTTTTACATATGAATCTATAGGGGATGCCATTTGTATTCCTCCACAGTATTTTACTTGTTTTTCTGGATCATTAAATATGATAGCTTCTACTATATCTGCTCTTTTTTCGTTATATTTTGGTTCTACTTGTATTCCTAATTTTTCTAACATATAGCTTGCAAATATAGCAGTTTTTACACTTGAATTAACTACAGATGGTGCCATATAAAGTCCTTGTAATATTTTAGCATTCATACCTAGAGTTGCTCCGATGTCTTTCCCCTCCCCTGGTATTGCTAATCTTTCACTTGCTAAATACACTAATTCTTTTTTACCTGCTATGTAACCACCATTTGGTACAATACCTGCTCCTAAATTTTTTATAAGAGAACCTACTATTATATCTGCTCCTACTTCTAATGGTGAGTATTCTTCTACAAATTCACAGTAACAATTATCTACCATTATTATTACATCTTTTGAAACGCTTCTTATTTCTTTTACTACTTCTTTTATCATATCAATAGTAATACTTTTTCTATTAGAATATCCTTTAGAACGTTGTATTTCTATTAGTTTTATGTTTTCTTCTTTCAATACTTTTTTTATTTTTTCTACATCAAAATTATTATCTATTAAATCAACTTGTTTATAAGATACTCCGAATGATTTTAAACTACTAGCATTTTCTCTTATTCCTATTACTTCATGCAATGTATCATAAGGTGCTCCTGTTATACTAAGCATAGTATCTCCTGGTCTTAAAAGTGCAAATAAACAAACAGTTAGAGCATGTGTTCCAGAAACAAATTGTCCTCTTACTAAAGCATCTTCTGCTCCTAGTACTTCACTATATATTGCATCTATTTTTTCTCTTCCTATGTCATTATATCCATATCCGTTAGTACCTTCAAAACAATTAGTAGATACTTGATTATTTATAAAGGCATTAAGTACTTTTTTTGTGTTTATAAAACATAATTCATCACATTTTTTATAAATATCTTTTAATTCTTTTTCTGCTTCTTCTGCCATTTTTAATACTTTGTCTTTAATTATTAATTCATTTTTCATAAGTTTCCTCCATTTACATTTATTATTGAATCATTAACATAACTAGCATAATTACTTGCTAAGAATAATACTATATTTGCTATTTCTTTTGGCTCTCCAAATCTTTTAAGAAGTATTTTTGAGTTTATATCTTCTACTTGGTTTTGATCTAAATCTTTATTCATATCAGTATTTATCCACCCTGGGCATATACAATTTACATTGATATATGGAGCATAATATTTTGCCATGTTATGAGTAAGAGATATTACTCCAGCTTTTGAGGCATCGTATTCACAACTTTCTGGATAACCATTATCTAAGCCATTATCACTTGCTATGTTTATGATTTTACCTCTTTTATTTTTTTTCATATGTTCTCCTACATATTTACTTACTAGATAAGTTCCTATTAGATTTACACTTAATACTTTGTTAAAGTCTTCATAGGTTTTTTCACTAAAAAGTGTATCATTACAAATACCAGCATTATTAATTAGAATATCTATATTATTAAATGTTTTAATAGATATATCTATCATTTCTTTTACTTCGTTTTCTTTTGAAATATCACATTTTATTACTAGTGTTTTTACTTTGAAATTTTTCTGTATTTCTTTTTCTAGTTTTAGAGCATCATTATAACTTTTATTATAATTTATAATAATATTTGCACCATTACTAGCAAAATCATATGCTATTTGTTTTCCTATTCCTTTACTTGCTCCGGTTATTAAAACTGTTTTTTCTTTAAAAATCATATTATCATCCCTTAGGAATAGATTATATATGAAAGTTTTAAAAAAAACAAGTTTACACTTTTATGTAAACTAAGTAAATATGTGTTAGTTTTAGCTAGTAATATTTAAATAAATGTTTTAAAATATGTTAATATAAACAAAAAAGGAGGTTGTTTTATGAATTTTTTTAAAGATTTTAGTAGTACTTTAGCAGATATTTCTGGAATTAGTGAAACTCCTATTCTTTTGATTACTTATAGTGTTATTTCTATAGTTGTTTTAGAGCTTATGAGTAAGGGTTTGATTTTTTTAAATACTCAGTTTATTAAGAATGAAAGGAATTTATATGTATTTAATAAGAGAATTAAGATTGTTAAATTAATTTTAATAGTAATAGCACTTCTTTTTATATGGGAGAATGAGATAAAAGATATTATAACTTTGGTTAGTTTTATGAGTGCTGCTGCTACTCTTGCTTTGAGAGATGTTATACTTAACTTTTTTGCTGGGTTATTTATCTCACTTAAGAAACCATTTAAACTTGAGGATAGAATTGAGGTTAAGGATGTTGTTGGTAGTATTATTGGGGATGTTGTTAATATAAATACTCTTAATTTTGAAATATTGGAAGTTAAGAATAAAGAAGAAGGAGAACAGTCTACTGGGATAATTATTCAGATTCCTAATTCTAAGGTGTTTACAGATCCTATAAAGAATTATACTAAAGCATTTAAGTATGTTTGGAATGAATTAGAGGTTAAAATTAAATTAGATAGTGATTTGGCTAAGAATAAGAAAGTTCTTTATAATATTGTTACTAATAATGATATTGTTAAGAGAATTCCTAAGAAAATGAAAGATGAATTAAATACTGCAGTTGGAGATTATAGAATATATTATAATAATTTAGAGCCTATTATATATACTAAGCTTACTGATGATTATGTTAAGCTAAATATTAGGTATTTGGTTCATCCTAAGAAGTCTAGACATATTGAAAGTCAGATATGGAATGAGATTTATGAAAGAGCTAAGGATAAGGAATTAGATTTATATACTACTAGTGATGTTAAATAAAAGATAGAGTTTTTGTTTCTCTATCTTTTGTTATATTTTTTGTCTAAAGATTAATGTAAGTATTAAATCGAATATGAATACTACACATGTTATGTATGATGCTATGTATATTTTATAATTTGTTATTTTTGAGATTAATTTGCTTATTAGTGGTTCTATTATATAGATTAATAGTAAGCCTCCGATTCCAAATGATATTACTGATCTTAAGCATACATAACCATCTATATTTAGAAATAAGCCTGTATAATCCCACCACATTTTATGATATATTTCCCATAAGAGATATCCAGTTAGGTACTCTAGTATTCCTGTTACTAACATGGCTAGTATAAACACTATCAATGGGTTTTTCTTAAATCTTTTTAGTAATAAAGCCATTAGTACTGCTCCAAAACCATATACTGGTAAATATGGACCATATAAAAAACCTCTTTTTACTAGTTCATGATCTGTTATTAAGTAAAATATTTCTTCATATATAAAGCCTGCTAGAGACCCTGCTAAAAATATTAGTACTAATAAACATATCTTTTTTTTAGTATCAAAATTATAATTAATAGTATTAATTTTATTAAACCAATTCATAGACTTCTACTCCTTTATTATAATTTATCATAAATAATAAAATTTTTAAAGAAAAAAAGAGCAAAAAGCTCTAATCTATGTAAACGCGAGAACACCTCACGGGTCGCGTCTAATATATTTTATGGTTTAAAATAGAATATGTTCCATTTTTTTCATTTTTTTAGAGCAAACCTTTTAAATTTATTATTTATAAATCTTATACTTTTAATATAACCAAATTATTAAGAGCTATTCATTAAAATAAGTTTAAATACTATTAATTATATTTAAAATGTTTTATTACCCATTGATGCGACTTTTTCATAATATTCGTTTAATGATGATTAAAGTAAATAACGAGATTAATTTAATTTATATCTATGGTTTATATGATTTTATATTTAACTTTTTATTATTAATTTTGAACATAATACTTCCATCTTGATCAGTTCTATAAACTTTAGTATTTTTTAAGTTTTCTAATACTTCATTATTTGGATGACCATACCTATTGTTTTTACCTACACTAATAATTGAATATTTTAAATTAAGCTTATCTATAAAACTTTTACTACTACTTGTCTTACTTCCATGAGGTCCTACTTTTAAAACATCAATATCTTGTAAATTATATTTTTTTATTAAGTCTTCTTCTACTTTTACTCCTGCATCTCCCATAATAAGAAACTTATGATTATTAATTTCAGTATATATAACATTTGAATTATCATTTTCATTACCATAGTCTTTATTATTTAAAAAGTATAGTTTATTATCATCAATATTTAATTTTTTAATACAAGAGTAATATGGTATTTTCTTTTTGTCTAAAGTTTTTATTAACTCTTGTTCAAGTTCATTAAACTCTCCACAATTAAATATTACTTTCTCTACTTTAAAGTTTTCTACTAAGTAATATGCTTCTTTCATATGATCTCCATCTCCATGAGTGAGTATTAAGTTATGTATTTTTCTTATTCCTTTTGATTTGAAGTATGGAATTAATTTATTTTTTGCTATTTTGTATTTGTACTCTTCATTGTTATAACTTACTAGTCCTCCGGTATCTATTAAAGTATATTTATTATTCATACTTATAAATGTGCTATCTCCTTGTCCTACGTCTATAAATAATATATAGTTATTACTTTTTATTGGTATAAAGAAATGTATAATAAAAAATATTAGTGTTAGTATTAAGTATTTCTTTCTTTTTGTATTCCATTTATTAAATAATTTACATATTATGACAAAATATATAGTTATCATTAATATATTCATTTTACACATACTTATTTTTAGTATTTCTATTGAGTTTAAAAAGTGTGATGAGGTTTCTATTATTTTGATTAATATATATAAAAAATTATCTAAGAATGGGAATATATAGCTAATCATAGTAAATGGTAATAATATAGAAGATACGTATGGTACGAAGAATATGTTATATATTATTGATAAGAAGTTTACTTGGTTAAAGTTATTAATTGTTATTGGATAAGATACTAAGAAGGCTATAAATGATATTATGAAAAGAGTTTTTATTTTATTTCCTTTTATTATATTTGTGTATTTCATTAAAAATAGTGTTACTAAGAATGAATATTCTAGTCCTACGTTGTTTAGGTTTAATGGGTTATTAAATAGTATAATACTAAGTGTTAGTAATAATAAGTTTGTTGTGGGTATTTCTAGTTTTAATAATTTATTTAATAGTAATAATATAGTTAATATGGCTCCTCTCATAACTGACATAGAGAAGTTTGTTAAGAACATATAGAATAATAAGAATAGTATTAGTGTTAGGCTTTTTATGACAAATGGTGTTTTTATTTTTTCTAACATATATCCTAGGATGCCTATAAAAATTGATATATGTAGTCCTGATATTGCAAATAGATGACTTATTCCGTTTTCTCTATATGTGTTTAGTATATCTTCTTCTATATAGTTATTATTACCAAATATGAGACTATTAATATAGGGATAAGATTTTTTTAGTTTCTTACCCCTTTTTAATAATTTATCTTTTATTGAATAAAATATGTTTTTGTTATTTTCTTCTTTTGTTATGTTTGTTATTTCTATTACGTTATATATTTTATTACTTGCTAGATATTTTTTATAGTTAAATGTATTAGGAACTGTGTTATTTGTTATATCTGTTGTTGTTCCTGTTATTTTTACTTTATCTCCTAGATTATAGTTAGTAAAAGATATGTTATTGTTTTCATATATGTATCCTATTACTTTTTCTTTTCCTTTTAAATCTAGTTTATATCCATAGTCTTTTTTTGTTATGTTTGTTATGATGAATTTTTCATTGTTAAAGGAATTATAAGTACTGATATGGTTTAAGTTATTTGTTATTAAGTATGTTATTAATGCTAGTAATAGTAGAAAGTAATATAATATTTTAGATTGTAATATTGTCTTTAATTTTTTCAAAGATAGAGTCTCCTATACCTGAGATTTCTTTTAGTTCTTCTATTGTTTCAAATTTTTTCTTATTTCTATATTCTATTATTGCTTTTGCTTTTGATTCCCCTATTCCTGATAAGGTCATTAATTCTTCTTGAGTTGCTGTGTTTATAGAAATTAGTTTTTTTGATGATTCTGTGTTGTCTTGGTTTTTTGTGTTACTATTTGTTTTTGTTTCATTGTTTTTTTCTATACAAGAGTTATTTTCTATTTTTTCATTACATATATTAAGTATTTCTTCTTCTTTTTCTTGTGTTAATTCATAATTTCTTATTTGTTCTTTACTATATATTATAATAACCATTTCATCTGTTATTTTTTTACTTAGGTTATTTACTGAAGTATCAGCATATACTGTTAGGCCTCCGGCTTTTTTTACTACATCTATTACTCTTTTTCCTTTTTCTAAGTAGTAGACCCCTGGTTTTTTTATTTCTCCTTTTATGTCTACGACTAGGTTTCTTGTACTTGTTTTTATTTGTTTTTGTTGTGTTTCGACTTTTTCTTTGGTTGTTTCTTTTAGTGAGTTTATATTATTTGTAAAATACCAAAAGAAAAATGCTTGTGTTATTATGATAATAATAAGTAGTATAGCAAATAAAATATAGTCTTTATACTTTGTATAGATTTCTAATAATTTTTCCATTAAAAAACACCTCCTAATATACTATTACCAAGAAAGTGTTCTTTCACCTAACTTTTTTTGTTTTTTTTAGACTTTTTTGCTATGTTGTAGTTTTTCAAGAATAATGTTAAAATTAAATATTTTGTGAAGTTTTCAGTAAATTAAGGACTTTTTGTTAGAAATTTGATACAATAATATCAGTTAACGAGGTGATAAAATGTTAGAAAATAAATTAGGTATTACCAGTGAAGTAGAACTTGCTAAAGAAGAAGAAAGAATTACAAAGTTAAAAGCATTAGAACTATTTGATACAAATAAGATTAATGAATTTGAAGTTGGAACTTTTGAGGGATTGTCAAAAATTCACAAATTTCTATTTGATGATATTTATTATTTTGCTGGTAAAATTAGAAAGGATAATATTGCAAAAGGAAGCTTCAGATTTGCATCTGTTTTATATTTAGAAGCTATTTTAGAAAAAATAAATAAGATGCCACAAAGTACATTTGAAGAAGTAATTCAGAAATATGTTGAAATGAATATTGCCCACCCTTTTCGTGAAGGGAATGGAAGAAGTACTCGTATATGGTTAGATGTGATACTAAAAAAAGAATTAAATAAAATTATTGATTGGAGTAAAGTTAATAAAGAAGATTATCTACTTGCAATGGAAAGAAGTCCTATTAAAGATACTGAGATAAAACTATTGTTAAAGTCAGCTTTAACTGATAGTATTAATGATAGAATAGTATATATGAAAGGTATTGATATTAGTTATCATTATGAAGGATATAATACTTATTCTATCGAAGAACTTGATAATCAAACCTAATTGTTTATATTTAGAGCAACATAATTGTTGGTCTTTTATTTTACTAAATTAAACAATTATTAGTTATTTTATTATTTTTTTACATATAATATTGCTTTGTTGTAATTTTTTAAACTTTTTTTGTTTTTATGTTATTTTCATAACTTACTCTTTGTACCATGGTAAGTGCAATTAGTATACACCAGCATATACTTCCTCCATAACTCATAAATGGAAGTGGTACTCCGGTCATTGGTAAAATGCCCATTACTCCGGTTAGGTTAACCATTATGTGCATGAATAAGTAAAATGATGTTCCAAAGCAGATTAGTCTTCCTGATAGTTTAGTGGAACGTTTTCCTATTACTATAATTCTTACTATTAGTATGAAATATAATGTAAATAGTAGTATGGCTCCTGCTACTCCGGTTTCTTCTACATAAATTGCAAATACAAAGTCTGTATGTGATTCTGGTAAGTATAAGTATTTTTGAGTGCTATTTCCTAGGCCTTTTCCTGTTATGCCTCCCCCATTTATAGCTATGTATCCATTACAGAGCTGATTTCCGGTTGTTATGTATCTACTACAGGGGTCGTTAAAGTTAAATCTTTCTAGTTTTTCTTTTGGAAGTATTTTATCTCCACATGTTATTACGAGTATGGCAACAAAACATGCAAATATTAGTCCTACTCCTAATACTTTTAGTTTTATTTTTTTTGATACCGGTGAGATAAAAAACATTAATAAACACAATCCTGTAAATATAATAGCAGTTCCTAAGTCTCCTTGGAATACTATAGTTCCTGCGACTATCATGGCTGCTATCATGGGAACCATCATTCTGATAAAGTTATCACTATGTTTTATATTTTTATCGTAGTATGTTGCTATAAGTGGTATAATTGCTATCTTTGCAAATTCACTTGGCTGGATACCTAACCCATTGTAGTTAATCCATCCACTCATTCCGTTTATTACTTGTCCTAAAAGTGATAATACTACTATTACTCCAGATATTCCTATAGTTGCAAGCCATGAGAAAGTATAGTATTTTTTAGTGGGTATCATAATAAAAAACAAACATACTAAAAAACCTGCTGCTAAGAAAAATAATTCTTTTATAAAATATCTGCTTGGATCGGCATCATTTAACATATATGCAGTTACATTTGAAGCTGAATATATGGTTATGAGTCCCAGTGCAAATAATATTAATGAAATAATTAAAAGTGGTTTATCTATTCTTTTTAATACTCTTATCATAATCTACCTCTATATAATAATATCACAAATAATAAACTTTTTAAATAAAAATAGTTTTTTATAATGTCAAAAACTGTAGAGTTATAATAAACTATATTAGATATAAAAAAGGAGGGTATTATATGTATTATTATGGAAATTCCTATGGTTATGGCCAAGGTTGTGGTTGTAACACTCCAGTAAATTATGGTTATTATGGCGGTTCTTCATCAAATGGTTATGCTATAATTCTTGTTTTATTCATATTATTAATAATCATAATTGGTGCCAGAAACTGGGCTTAATTTAAGAAAGAGTTAATTCTCTTTTTTATTTTGTTTATTTTTATCTTTGTTTTGTTTATTGTTTTGTCTTTGTTTTATTATTTATTTATGTTTTTTATTTCTTATTTTTGTCTTTTATTTTTTATTTTATGTTAATTTTTTTGATATATGTGTTATTATATATATATAAGTGTAAAAGGAGTTTGTATTGTGAATAGTAATAAGAAAAAAGTATTAATAAGAAAAAAAAGGATAATGACTGTTATATTAATTGTATTAATAATAATTTTTTTGTTTTCTTTTACAAAAGTAGTGTTATGGACTATTGATTCTCATAAGAATAAAGAACAGGATATTGATGCTAATATTACTGAGGTTGAGGATAATAAAGATACTGTGGTTGTTAAGCAAAAGAATATTGATAAGAAGAATCCGTATTGGGATTTTATAAAGATGAAGCTTATTAATGTTGATTTTTCTAAGCTAAAAAGTCAGAATTCTGATACAGTTGGTTGGATTCAAGTTAAAGGTACTAATATTAATTATCCTTTTGTTCAGACTACTGATAATGATTATTATTTAAATCATTCTTTTGATAAAAGTAGTAATGTTGGTGGTTGGGTTTTTCTTGATTATAGAAATAATACTTCAATGGAGAATAAGAATACTATTATTTATGCTCATGGTATGTATGATAAAACGATGTTTGGTTCTTTAAAGAATATTGTTTCTAGTGGTTGGCTTGAAGATTCTCAAAATTTTGTTATTAGGTTATCTACTGAATATGAGAATACTATGTGGCAAGTGTTTAGTGTTTATCATATACCTACTACTAATGATTATTTACAAATTAGTTTTAATAGTGATAGCGAGTTTGAAAATTTTGCTAATAAACTTACAAAAAGAAGTTATCATGATTTTGATACTCCGGTTAATAAAGATGATGATATTTTAACTTTATCTACGTGTTGGGATAAGAAAGAGAAAGTTGTTTTACATGCTAAGTTAATAAAAAAAGAAATGAGATAGTTGTAAATCTTTAGATTAATTGTTTAGTCTTTAGATTTTTTTATTTTAATTACTTTATTTTGTGGTATACTTTTAAATAGAGGTGTTTGTATGAAATTTATAAGTATATTTTTAGGAAAAATTGTTGCATGGTTATGCACTAAGATGGGTCGTGGAAGTTCTTTTCCGGGTTCTTTTGCTTTAAAAATTGATAAGAAGCTTCTTAGTAAGTTTGTTTTACCTGATAAAGTTATAGTGGTAACAGGTTCTAGTGGTAAAGGTTCTACTACTAGGATTATTGCAAATGGTTTTAGAGATTTAGGATATTCTGTTGCACATAATAAGGAAGGTGGAAATCAAACTGGAGGTATTACTACTACTTTGATTAAAAATTCTAGTTTAAGTGGTAAAATAAAGACTGATGTTGTAGTTCTTGAAATGGATGAAAGGTATATTAAATATGTTCTTCCTGTTATAAAACCTAGTGATGTTGTTATTACTAATGTTACTAGGGATCAACCTCCTAGACAAAAACATCCTCTTTTCATAATAGATGAAATTAGTAAAGGTATTACTGAAGATATGCATTTGTTTTTAAATGCTGATGATCCTATTGTTCAGAATTTTGTTATTGATAAAAAGAATAAAGTTACTTATTATGGAATTGATAAGCTTGATTTTTCTTATGATAAGAGTTTATTTAATAGTCTTAATTGTTCTCGTTGTATTAAATGTAATAGTGTTCTTGACTATTCTTATTATCATATCGAAGATATTGGTTTTTATAATTGTTCTAATAAAAAGTGTGATTTTAAAAGACCTAAAGTTAAGTACTCTATTACAGGTTATAATAATGGGGTTATTACTATTGATAAGAAGTATAAGATTACTTTAAATAATGATATGCTTTATAATTTTTATAATACTTTAGCAGCTTATTCTGTTTTATGTGATTATAAGCTTGATAAGATGAAAGTATGTACTTCTATTTCTATGTTAAATCGTGATAAAAAGATTTATAGTAATTATGTTGTTAATAATAGGAATGTTTTTGTTCTTAATAATAAGTGTGAGAATGCTTCGACTTATAATCAGTCTATGCTTTATACTTATAATAATAAGTCTTTGAAGACTATTATTATAGGATGGGAAGAGATTTCTAGGAGATATTTATGGGATGAACTTTCTTGGCTTTATGATATTGAGTTTGAACTTTTTAATGAGCAAGATATTGATGTTTTTATAGTTTGTGGCCCTCAGAGATATGATATTGCAGTTAGATTAAAGTATGCTGGTATTGATGAAAGTAAAATTAAAATACATAATAATTTATATGATGCTAAGGAAGATATAAGGAACTCTTCTGGGGATATATATGGTATTTTAAATTTTGATTATGTTAATGATTTTAATAGAGTTATGGAGGATTTGAAATGAAGATAAATATACTTTGTTTATACTATGATATTATGAATTTATATGGTGATACTGGTAATATTAAAGTACTAAAGTATCATTTTGATGAGCAGAATATTAAATATAATATTGATTATAAGTCTCTTGGTGATAAGATTATTTTTGATAAATATGATCTTGTTTTGATTTCTGCAGGAGATGAGAAAGCTAGAAGTATTTGTTTGGATGATTTGATGAAATATAAAGATGATATAAAAAAATATATTGATTCTGGAAAGTTTTTTTTAGCTACTGGGAATTCTATTTCTATATTTGGTAAAAGTTTATATGATAAAGAAGCTCTTGGTATATTTTCTTATGATGTTTCTATGAGTGATGATAGAATCTCTAAAGAGGTTATTTTAGAAAGTGATATATGTAAACCTATATATGGATTTTTTAATCATCAAGATATAATTAATAATAATGATATGTATTTGTTTAAAGATGAGGGTGTTAATTATAAGAACTTTTATGGTACTTTTACTTTGGGTCCTATTTTATCTAGAAATTATGACTTCTTAGAGTATTTTTTTAAGAAATTAGTATTATATAAGAATAAAGATTTTGTTTTTAAAGATATGAATGTTGTTTTAAATAAAAGTGCTTATGAAGAGTTTATTGAATTTAAAAAGACTAAAGTATTTAATAGTCATAATGCTTAGTCTTTTTTCTTTTTTATTTTTGATTTTATTGTTTCTATACTTTTTATTTTTGGGAAGGCATTTAATAGTCTTCGATGTAGTATTGATTTTTTTGATATTAGTTTTTTTATGTATTTATTGATGTCTTCGGTTCTATCTTCTAGAGAGGCTTTTTTTATTGTGTTTTTGAAATTATTTACTATGTTAAATGATGTTATTATGTCTGTTATTAAAAGTATTGTTATTATTATAGTTAGTATTTGTGTTATGTTATTTGGTATTTTTATTAGTAAGTTATATATAAATGGGTTTATTATATATACTAATAAACATGCTATTAGGCCGAATGGTATCATTGTTTCTAGACATATTCTGCCGTTTATGTTGTATTTGTTATTTGAGTAGTCCCACCATCTTGCTTTAAATAGCTTTTCCATTATGTAACTTGTAAAGTATTCTAGAATGCTACATATTGCTATTGCTAGTGTAAAGAGTGCTAGTGGATGGGTAAAGTAATCTGATAATAAGATTATAATTAGTACTGCTCCTACTCCATATATTGGGCATATTGGTCCTATTAAAAAACCTCTGTTTGATAGTATTTTATCTGTTATTAGTGTATAAATTGTTTCCATTATCCATCCTACTATTGAATAGATTATGAAAAGCAAAAAGTATATATTTATTGTATCTAACATATTACCACCTATACTTATTATATAAGTAATATTTATTTATAGCAAGATAAAATGCAATTTGTGTTATGAAAACACAAAAAAGGAAAGTTATGTATTTGTTATTAGTTTATTACTTTCTTATTTACTATATTTTACATAGAAAATATTGTTGTATTATGAAGTTTAATTTTAATTTTAGATTTCTTCTATTTTCATGAAATTTGTTATTCTTTTTTCTGCATTGTTAGAGAAGCCCCCAGTTATTAGTATTTTGTCATTTTCTTTTAGGTTAAATACTTTTACTGCTTCTTCTCTTGCTAATGATATTACTTCATCAGCACTGTTAACGAATGGTACTACTGTTGTTATGATTCCGTAGTTAAGTGCTAGGCTTCTTGCTACTTTTTTTGATGTACATGTTGCTAGAATAAAACAATTTGGTTTTAGATTACTAATTCCTCTTGCACTATAACCACTTACTGTTGATGCTACTACTGCTTTTATGTCAAATACTTTTGAACTTTCTACAACACTTGCTGCTATTGTTTCTGTAATACCAGGTTTTGTTTTATACCTAAAATCATTATCATAATATTTCTCTGCTTCTTTACATATTTCAGACATATATTTTACTGTTTCTATAGGATATTTTCCACTTGTAGTTTCTCCACTTAACATTACTGCATCTGTTCCATCAAGCACAGCATTTGCAACGTCTGAGACTTCTGCTCTTGTTGGTCTTAGGTTCTTTTTCATTGATTCTAGCATTTCTGTTGCTACAACACATATTTTTCCTACTTCACGACATTTTTCTATTAGCATCTTTTGATAAATAGGAAGTTTTGTCATTGGAACTTCTACTCCTAAATCTCCTCTTGCTACCATTATTCCATCTGATTCTTCTAGTATTTCATCTATGTTCTCTATTCCTGTCATGCTTTCTATTTTAGAGATTAGTTTTATGTCTTCTCTATTTTCTTGTTTTAATATTTCTTTTACCTTTAAAACATCATTTTTTGATGATACGAAAGATAGTGCTATGAAGTCTGCATCATTTTTACATGCATAGACTATATCTTCATAATCAACATCATTAATAAAAGGAATATTCAGTTTTACATTTGGAACATTTAGGCTTTTTTTATTACCTAGTACTCCTCCACTTATTATTTTACAGTTAACATAGTCGTTTGTTTTTTCTATGACTTCTATTTTCATAAGTCCATTTTCTAACAAAATTATATTTCCTACTTCTAAATCATCTAATACTTCTTTATAGTTAACTGAGAATCTTTCTTTGTTTCCTAGTACTTCTTCTTTTACTATTTTTATTGTTTTTCCCTCTTCTAGAACTATTTCTCCGTTTTCTAACATACCGTTTCTAAATTCTGGTCCTTTTGTATCGTATAGTATTGCTATGTTTTTATTTAGTTTTTCTCTTACATATTTTACAGTCTCTACAGCTTGTTTTCTTTCTTCTAGTGTTGCATGGGAGAAGTTTATTCTAGCTACGTTTGCACCGTTTTCTACCATTTGTGTAAATACTTCTTTTGTATTACTAGAGGGTCCTATACTTGTTATTATTTTAGTTTTTTTCATTTATATCTTCCTTTACTATGTCTTTTATTTTATTTATTATGTCTTCTGTTTTTATATTTATAGAACTTTCTTCATTTCTAAGTTTTAATTCTAATAAATCTTCTTTATAACCTTTTCCTATAGTGATTCTAATTGGTATTCCTATTAAATCCATATCATTAAATTTTACTCCTGGTCTTTCGTCTCTATCATCTAATAGTGTTTCTATTTTTTCTTTATTTAGTTTTTCATATAAATCATTTGCATAGCTTGTTGCATCTTTATTTAGGAGTACTATTGCTACTTTATATGGTGCGATTGATAATGGCCATATTAATCCTTTTTCATCGCTTTTTTGTTCTGCAACACTTGCTAATATTCTTCCTAGTCCTATTCCATAACAACCCATTACTGGATATTTTTCTTTATTATCTTTGTCTAGATATGTTAGATTCATTGTTTTTGAGTATTTATCCCCTAGTTTGAATGTATTTCCTACTTCTATTCCTTTTTTGAATATTAGTTTGTTTTTACATACTGGGCATAAATCATTTTCTTTTACTTCTTTTATTTCACAAACACTATAGTTATCTATATCTTTTATGTTTACGTTTATGTAGTGATAATCTGTTTTATTTGCTCCTGCTAAGAAGTTTTTCATCAAGAGTATTTCTTCATCTAGTATTACTGGTATTGATATATTTATTGGTCCTGCGAAACCTACTTTTGCATTTGTTATTTCTTCTACTTCTTTTTGATTTGCAAGTTCTATTGTTTTACTGTTTAAAAATTTTTGTACTTTTAGCTCGTTTACATCGTGGGTTGCAGGTATAACACATGCATAGAACTTATTATCTGCTTTGTAGATTAGTGTTTTTGTTAATTTTGATAGATCAAATCCTTGTTTTTCTAGATCTTCTATTGTACCTATTTCTGGTGTTTTTATAAGTTCTTTTGGTAGTTCTTTTTCATTTGAGGCTTTCATTTCAGTAATTGTTTTACATACTTCTATATTGGATGCAAAATCACAGTTATTACATAATACTACAGTGTCTTCTCCTATGTCTGTTATAGCTTGGAATTCTTCTGATAGAAGTCCTCCCATTACTCCTGTATCTGCTCTTACTATTTTATAGTCTATTCCTACTCTATCAAATATGTTTTTATAGGCATTAAACATTTTATTATATGATATATCTAAGCTTTCTAGTGATGTATCGAAACTATATGCATCTTTCATTACAAATTCTCTTACTCTGATAAGTCCATATCTTGGTCTTGGTTCATCTCTATATTTTGTTCCAAATTGATATATATTGAATGGCATATCTTTGTATGATTTTATTTTCATAGATGCTGCGTTTACGAATAATTCTTCATGTGTTGGACCTAGAACATAATCACGATTATTTCTATCTTTTAAAGATAACATATCACTTCCAAAGTTGTCTCTTCTTCCTGATTTTATATAGACTTCTTCTGGAATTAGACATGGCATTAAAAGTTCATTTGCTCCGGCTTTATCCATTTCTTCTCTTATTATGTTTTCTATGTTTTTATATACTTTATATCCTAGTGGTAACATCATATAAATACCACTTGAGGTTTTTTTTATAAATCCTGCTTTTACTAAGAGATTACCACTTTTACTTTCTTCATCTTTTTGATTTTCTCTTAGGGTATAGAAATAGCTATTACTTAGTTTCATGAGAATCACTCCTTTTATTTTTTTGATATTTATCTAAGAAGTCTTTTTTATATGTATCAAATTTATTTTCTTTTATGGATATTCTTATTTCTTCCATTAGTTTTGTTAAGAATCTTATGTTATGTATTGATAATAGTCTTTGTCCAAATGTTTCGTTTACGCTTATTAGGTGTCTTATGTATGCTTTGGTGTAGTTTTTGCATGTATAACAATCGCATGTTTTTTCAACTGGGGTAAAGTCTTCCTTGTATTTTGCATTCTTTAGGTTTATTTTACCTGTTTTTGTAAAAGCATTACCATGTCTTGCTATTCTAGTTGGTAGTACGCAGTCAAAAATGTCTATACCACGTTCTACTCCCTCTAGTATATCTATAGGGTCTCCTACTCCCATTAGGTATCTTAATTTATCTTTTGGTAAGTATGGAGTGCTATAATCTATTGCTTTATACATATCTTCTTTTGATTCACCATCATTTGCAACTCCTCCGACACTATAACCATCAAAATCTAGTTTTACTGTTTCTGTTGCAGAGTATTTTCTTAGGTCTTCGTATGCTCCACCTTGTACTATTCCAAATAGACACTGATCTTTATTATTGTGAACTTGTTTTCCTCTCTTTGCCCATCTAATGGTTCTTTCTACACTATTTTTCATATATTCATAGGTTGCACTTGCTGGTGGACATTCGTCAAAACTCATTGCTATGTCGCTTCCTAATTTATTCTGTATTTCTATACTTTTTTCTGGGGTTAGAAAAAGATTTGAACCATCTATATGACTTTTAAATTTTACTCCCTCTTCGCTTATGTCTTTTGGTTTTGCTAAAGAAAATACTTGATATCCTCCTGAATCTGTAAGCATTGGGCCTTTATAATTCATAAACTTTTGTATTCCTCCGGCTTTTTGTACTATATCTTCACCTGGTCTAAGCCATAAATGATAGGTATTAGCAAGGACTATACCACATTTTGCATCATATAACTCCTCCGGTGATAATGTCTTTACTGTTGCTCTTGTTCCTACTGCCATGAACATTGGAGTTTCATATTTTCCATACTTAGTATCTATTTCTCCTAGTCTTGCTTTATTATTTTCTTTTATTAATTTATATTTTATTTTTGACATATTAACTCCTTATTAAGACTTTTTCTATTATACCGTTATACATATAATGATATTCTTCGTTATTATATTCTTTGTCTTTTATTTGCTTATCATATATTTCTGTATTTTTCATATTTGTTTTTGCTACTTTTTTACATATTAATACTAGATTTGCTTCTTCAAAATATGGTGCTTTATCATACTTTTTAGTAAAGTTTATTTCTTTTACTTTATCTATATCTCTACCACTTTTACTTCCACATATTCCTAATTCTTTTTTATATTTATCATCATAAAAACTTATAGTAAAGTATTCTTCTTTGTCTAAGAATTCTACTGTGTATCTAGTTTGTCTTATATAAACTGTAACCATGTTTTTATACCATAGTTCTCCGAATGCTCCCCATGATATAGTCATTGTGTTTAGTTTTTCTAGGTTTCCTGCTGTTATTAGGGCCCATTTTTTTGATAGAATTACTCCTAGGTTTTCTTTTATTTCTTCAAATTTTATTTCTTTAAACATATTTTAATCCCCCTTTTCTTTAAAATTTCCTATCATCATAGAGTCTCCGAATGAGAAAAATCTATATTTATTATCTACTGCAACTTTATATGCTTTCATAATATTATCTTTTCCTGCAAGAGCAGATACTAACATCATAAGAGTTGATTTTGGTAAATGAAAGTTTGTTATTAAACAGTCTACTGCTTTAAATGTAAAACCTGGATAGATAAATATATCTGTATTTCCACATGAGGGCTTAAATTCATTATATTTATGCATTACTGTTTCTAATACTCTAGTGGTTGTTGTTCCAACACTTATTATTCTTCTTTGTTCTTGTTTTGCTTTGTTTAGCTTATCTGCAACTTCTTTACTTATTTCATAGTACTCACTATGCATTTTATGTTCTTTTATATTATCTACTTTTACTGGTCTAAAGGTTCCTAATCCAACATGAAGTGTTACATAAAGTATTTCTACACCTTTTTCTTCTATTTCTTTAAGTAACTTATTTGTAAAATGAAGTCCAGCAGTTGGTGCAGCACTTGAACCATTTACTTTAGAATAAACTGTTTGGTATCTTTCTTTATCTTCTAGTTTTTCATGAATATAAGGGGGAAGTGGCATTGTACCTAGTTCTTCTAGTATTTCTAATAATATTCCTTTGTATACAAAATTAAATATTTTTATACCTTCATCTTTTTCTTCTAGACATTCTGCTTTTAGTTTACCCTCCCCAAAAGAGATAATATCTCCTTTTTTTATTCTTCTTGCTGGTTTTACTAAACATTCAAATGTATTATTTTCTTCTTTTAAAATAAGAAGTTCTATGACTGCTCCAGTAATCTCTTTTATTCCTATTATTCTTGCTGGAATAACTCTTGTGTTATTAAGTACTAGAACATCACCTTTATTTAAATAATTAATTATGTTTTTGAAACTTTCATGCTTATAGAATCCTATTTCTTTGTCTACAAGCATTAGTCTAGACGTATCTCTTTGTTTTACTGGAGTTTGTGCTATTAAAGATTCATCTAGTTTATAATCAAAATCATCTGTTTTCATACTATCACCTGTTTTTCTTTTATATTATACTATATTTGTTTTAAAAAGAAAATACTAACAGTTTTAATATTTGTTTTTGTGCATAAGTTTTATTATGAAAGAAAAGTTTATCAAATCTACAATTATTCTTATTATTGGGGGATTACTTACTAAAATACTTGGTATGTTAATTAGAATTATAACAACTAGAATAGTAGGTGTAGAGGGTATTGGTCTTTATATGCTTATTATGCCTACTTATAGTCTTTTTGTTAGTATTGCTACTCTTTCTTTACCTATTGCAATATCTAAACTTGTTTCGGAAAATACTAGAAATAATAAGAATATAGTGTTAGGTATTATTCCTATTGCAATACTTTTTGATATTGTTATTATGCTTTGTTTGATATGTTCTTCTGGTTTTATATCTAATAATTTACTTCATAATAGTAGTCTTTATTATCCTATACTTGCTATTAGTGTTACTCTACCTTTTATAACAATTTCTAATATAATAAGGGGTTATTTTTTTGGTAAAGAAAGGATGGTTCCTCATGTTATATCTAATTTATTTGAGCAAGTAACTAGATTAATTATTACTATTGTAATTACTCCATATTTATTAAAGTTTGGGGTTATTAGTGCTGTTACTGGTCTTGTTTTATATAATGTTATAAGTGAACTTCTTTCTATAGTTATTCTTCTTTTATTTATTCCTAAAAAAGTTAAGATTAGAAAGAAAGATATTAGGCCTGTATATGATAATATTAAAGATACTCTTGATATTGCTATACCTACTACTACAGGTAGGATAATTAATTCTATTGGTGGTTTTGTTGAACCTATTATTATAACTTTTGTTCTTTTATCTTTGGGATATAGTAGTGATCATATAACAAAAGAGTATGGAATAATATCTGGTTTTGTATTTCCTATGGTAATGCTTCCTCAGTTTTTAAGTGGTGCGGTTGCTCAAGCTATGCTTCCTACTATATCTAAGTATAATAGTTTAGGTATGAAAAAGGCTATAAAAAGAAAGTTATATCAGGGAATAACTTTTTCATTAATAATTGGAGTTTTTTTTACTATAATTTTTTGTTTGTTTCCGAGGGAGTCTTTAAATCTTATGTTTAATGATGATACTGGTTATAAGTATTTAGTAGTGGCTGCTCCGATATTTTTACTTACTTATATACAAGGTCCTATTATATCTTTTCTTCAAGCAATGAATAGTGCTAAGATAGTTATGAATTCTAGTTTTGTTGGAGTTATTATTAAGTCTATAGTTCTTTATATTTTGTTATATTTGGATATTAATATGTATGCTTTACTTTTTGCCATTTTTAGTCAGTATTTGTTTATAATGATTTATCAGTATATAAAACTTAAGAAGATATTAAGTAGTTAATTATTGTATTTTATTAGTAATTTATCAAATATCTTATAAAATAACTAATTATTTACATAACTTGATTTAAACACATCACTATTTTTTTCAAATAAATTAATTTGTTCTTATAATTTAATACTTATTATACTTAAAGGTTAGTATTTACAGCCACAACTAAAAGATAAGTGTTTTTCACTTATTTTTTAGT
>CAZBFY010000002.1:0-23452 GCA_964491445.1 uncultured Mycoplasma sp. | reverse complement strand
TAACTTTCCTCCTTTACTATAACCATAGTACAATAACTAAAAATAAAAATCAATAACTTTTAAAGAAATATTTCACAAATTTTACACTTAAAATACATCCAAATACACAAAAAAATAATACAAATATATACAAAAACATACAAAATAAACAAAAAGAAAAAAACACATCACTGTGTTTTAATAACCATATCTAACAATATCAAATGTAACATTATTTACACTAGAAACAGGAGAACTTGCCCTGGAACTAGTCTTAAGTAAATCAACCATATTACCACTTACACCCCTATCAAGTACAATAGCATACATACCATCCGGATCATAAGCATCAACATTAATTCTAATAATACTACCACAAGGTATAGTAGAACTCATCGCAACAATTCTAAGCTTACCATATTCACTATCATTATAATAAATATTACCATTTCTAGCATCCTGACCATTACAACCCAAATGACCACCACATTCAGGACAATCCGGACCATAATGAACAAGCTTACCAACAAAACTAGTAGGATAATACCTAGAATTAGAAACAGCATCCTCAAAATTACTATACATAACAGTAGAAAGAGTCTTCTTATCTAACTTTTGAAAAGACGCAACAAGCTCTTTCGTAGACACAGTCTTCTTTAAATTATTATTAAGTGCTTTAGTATCCTTAAAAGTTTGATTATCAAGAGAAACAACCCCAACAACACCTGCACAAATAAACATAATACCAAAAACATACAAAATACCAGATATAACCTTAGGTATAGTATTTTTTCCATTTCTACTCTTCTTCGTCAAAATAGACACCTCCAAGTAATTAAAATATTATCACAAATTAACATCTAAGTCAAACAAAGAACAAGCATTTCCAGTAGTTACCATACAAACCTCATTATAACTAACACCCAAATAAGAAGATACAAAATCACAAATATAACTAACATTACAAGGCTCATTAACCTCACCCCTATAAGGAGATAAATAAGGAGAATCAGTCTCAAACACAATTCTATCAAGACCAACTTCTTTCAAAACATCCTTTAAATTACTATTTTTAAAAGTAACAACACCCCCTATTCCTAAATAATAACCCAAAGACAAATACTTACTAGCAACCTCAAGACTACCAGAAAAACAATGAATAACACCACGCAAATTATATTCCTTCAAAATATTATAAGTATCTAAAAAAGCATCCCTAGTATGAATAACAACAGGCAAACTATACTTAACAGCAAGATCAAGTTGTTTCCTAAAAAGTTCAATTTGTTTATCCCTATCATCCTTACCATAATGATAATCAAGACCAATTTCTCCAATAGCAACCACCCTATCACTACTAAGACATTGTTCTAAAAACTCAAAATCAGATAACGAAACATCCAAACAACAACTAGGATGAAAACCAACACTCAAATAAATATTATCATACCTATAAATTAAATCCATATTAAATCTATTATCAGATAAATCACTACCACTAACAATTAAATACTTAACACCACAAGAACAAGCCCTAGCAATAACATTATCTATATCAGAATCAACATCAAAATGTAAATGAGTATCAATTAACACAAAAAAAACACCTCCAATAAACAAAAAAGATACACAAAGTATCTAAGACAACTTAAACTTCAAATAATAACAAAATAGTATTAAACAGTACAAAACATTCCATAAAGTTAAATCAAATACTATCATAGTTAAAAACAACACTACTCCTAAAGTACGAACAACTGCAGTACCATCAGTCAACATACAAAAAGCTCCCTTCCTATTATTTTTAACTGCATCTTAATTATAAATACAAAAAATAAGAAAAAACAATACAAAAAGAGCATAAACACAAAAGTTTACACTCTACTTTACTAACTATTTACAATTCTTTCAAATAAAACCTCTTGCTTATTAACACTAAAAGAACATTTCTTATCTATATCAGAAAAACTAACATCACTAACACCAAGCTGCTTAAATATCTTATCACAAGTACTAGGAATAAAAGGTTGAAGAAGTATCGAACAAACTCTAATAGATTCAAGTAAATTATAAAGAACTTTCTCAAGTCTATCTAAATCACCATTTTTATATAAAACCCAAGGAGTAGTCTCATCAACATACTTATTACTACGACGAAGAACATCAAAAATAATTGTTAAAGCCTCATTAACATCATAAACATCCATCTTACTACAAACCCTATCCTTAAGACCATTCAAAAGACCAATAAACTCCTCATCCTCATCAAAAGAATTATTATCACTAACCTTACCATTAAAATACTTATTAGTCATAGCAATAGAACGATTAACTAAATTACCAAGAACATTAGCAAGATCACTATTAGTTCTATTAATAAGAGCCTGCTCAGAAAAATTACCATCACTACCAAAAGGAACTTCCCTAAGAGCAAAATACCTAACAGCATCAACACCATAAGCACTTATATATTCTCTAGGATCTTTATAATTACCTAAAGACTTAGAAATCTTACCACCATCAACAACAAGCCAGCCATGTCCAAATACCTGTTTAGGAAGAGGAAGATCAAGAGCCATCAAAATACAAGGCCAAATAATCGCATGAAACCTAACAATTTCTTTACCAACCAAATGCAAATCACAAGGCCAGTACTTATTAAACTTATCCAAAGAATCAGGATACCCCAAAGACGTAATATAATTAGTAAGAGCATCTATCCAAACATAAATAACATGCTTTTTATCAAAACTAACAGGAATACCCCAAGAAAAACTAGTTCTAGAAACACATAAATCTTGAAGACCAGGTTTAATAAAATTATTAACCATCTCATTCTTCCTAGAAACAGGAAGTAAAAAATCAGGATTCTCATCATAAAACTTAAGAAGACTATCAGCATACTTAGAAAGCTTAAAAAAATAAGCCTCTTCTTTAACTAAATACACATCACGCCCACAATCAGGACACTTACCAGAAACAAGCTGAGACTCAGTCCAAAAAGACTCACAAGGAGTACAATAAAGACCAGAATACTCACCCTTATAAATATCACCCTGCTCATATAACTTATCAAAAATAAGCTGAACACGCTCCTCATGAGAACTATCAGTAGTCCTAATAAAATAATCACAACTAATACCCAAAGAAGACCATAAATCCCTAGCATTAGCAATTATCCCATCAACATACTCCTTAGGACTAACACCAGCTTCCAAAGCTTTCTTCTCTATCTTCTCACCATGCTCATCAGTCCCAGTTTGAAAATACACATCAAAACCACAAAGCCTCTTATACCTAGCAATACAATCAGCAATTATCGTAGTATAACAATGACCAATATGAAAATTAGAACTAGGATAATAAATAGGCGTACTAATATAAAACTTTTCCATAAAATAACCTCCTAACAAAAAATATGACAAAAAAAAGAAATATTTCTAAGGACGAAATATCTCCGCGGTACCACCTTAATTCAAAAGCACTTAAAACTATAACGGCAAAGCCGGGAAAAACCAGTTCCAGAAATCATACAAAGAATAATATCAAGTACCTATTCACACCAACATAAGCTCTCTTTAACATAAATACTATTCAAACTTTCCTTCATCACATTTATAACACAAAAAATTATATCACAAAACAAAACACTATTCAATATATTTTCCCAAAAACTTCGCAGCAATAACACCAGTCTTCAAAGAAAAACTATCCAAATCAGTATCATTAGAAAACATAATAACTGCCCCCACTGCATCACCATTACTAATAATCGGTGCAATTACATAACCAGCATTCTCATAAATACCATCAACAATAGATAATCTAGTCACACTAGAAGAACTAACAACAATTCTCTTTTGAATAATCTCATCAACAGAAGAACAAATACACTTACCCAAATACCTCTTCCTAACATCATTAGAAACCGCAACTATTCTATCTCTATCAACAATAATAACACTAACACCAATTTCAGAATAAATAGAATCAACATAATCTTTATAAAAGTCAGGTAAACCCTCCAAAGGAGAATACTTCTTTAAGACTATATTATCACTATTCAAAAAAATTTCAACCGACTCCCCATCCTTAATTCTAAGCGTTTTTCTTATCTCTTTAGGAATAACAATTCTACCCAAATCATCTATCCTACGAATAACTCCAGTAGCCTTCATTCAGTAACCTCACTTTCACTATAATTATTTTCTTCAAAAAACAAAAAAATATTCTACTTTTCTAAAAATAACTCTTACTAATATTATAATATTTATAAGCATACAAATTACATGGTAATTTTTACCAATTATTGCGTTAAAAAAGCCCATAAAAAAAGAACTATAACAGCTCTTTTAACAAATTATTAAAATCAAACACCACATGAGAAGAAGAATCTTTATACAAAAGACGAATACCTAACATATCATTCTTATAAGAAAAATTAAAACTACTATTAATTTCAATTCCCTTTACAAACAACTCCTCATAATTAACTTTACAAGAAGATTTCTTATCAAAATAAACCTCTCTATATATATTATTATCAAAAACTCTAATAATTCCTACCATTTTCACATAATATTCAAATAATTGTTCATTCATATAAACAAACAAATCATCATCAACCGGACCAAATCTATCCTCAAGTTCCCCCTTAACAGAAATAAGGCTATCATAAGAATCAATAGAATTAATAAGTTTATGTATTTCAATTTTAACATCCTCATCAGAAACATAAGTATCCTTAATATGAGAAGATACATTAAATCTAACAAGATCCTCCTCTAAAGAAGAATCAACTTCCTCTCCCTTAAGCCTAGAAACTTCCTCATTTAATAATTTTAGATACATATCCATACCAACAGTATCAATAAAACCAGCCTGATCACTACCAAGAATATCACCAGCACCACGAATAGATAAATCACGAGTAGCAATAGCAAAACCACTACCAAGCTCAGTAAAATCTTTAATAACCTTAAGACGCTTAACAGCCTGAGAAGTAAGAACCTTGCCCTTCTCATACATCAAATAAGCATAAGCAAGCCTATCACTACGACCAACCCTACCACGTATCTGATAAAGCTGACTAAGCCCAAATCTATCAGCATTAAGAACAATTAAACTATTAACATTAGGAATATCAACCCCAGTTTCAATAATAGTAGTACACACCAAAACATCAAACTTCTTCAAAACAAAATCATTCATAACCTGTTCAAAAGAATCCTTATCCATCTTCCCATGAGCAACACCAAAAGAAACATCCGGAGCAAGTTCCTTAAGCATAGATACCTTTCTATCAATATCATCAACCCTATTATATAAAACAAAAACCTGACCACCACGAGAAACCTCTTTATAAATAACCTCACGAATAAGTTTCTTATCAAAAGGCACAACATAAGTTGCAACAGACTTCCTATTCTTCGGAGGAGTCTCAAGCAAAGACATATTCTTAATACCTAAAACAGCCATCTGCAAAGTCCTAGGAATCGGAGTAGCCGTAAGAGTTAAAACATCAACACTAGACTTCATCTCTTTAATCTTTTCCTTATGAGCAACACCAAAACGTTGTTCTTCATCAATAACTAAAAGACCCAAATAATTAAAAACAACATCATCACTAAGACCACGATGAGTACAAAAAACAATATCAATAGAACCATCAAATAAACCGTTCAAAGTCTTATTAACATCCTTTACAGAAACAAACCTATTAAGAACAGCAATATTAACAGGAAAATTCCTAAAACGATCAAGAGCAACCTCATACTGCTGATGACAAAGCAAAGTAGTAGGACACAAATAAAGAACCTGCTTATTATCTAAAACAGCCTTAAACATAGCTCTAAAAGCAACCTCAGTCTTACCGTAACCAACATCACCACACAAAATCCTATCCATAGGAACAGAACTCTCCATATCAGCCTTAATCTCAGAAATAGCCTTAAGTTGATCAGAAGTAGCCTCATACATAAACTCACTCTCAAAAACCTCCTGAAGAGCAGAATCAGCACTAAAAGCAAAACCTTTCATAACACTTCTCTCAGCCTGAACCTTAATAAGACGAGAAGCCTCATACCTAACCTTCTCACGAATCCTTTGCTTAGTCTTAACCCAGCTACTACTATTAAGAGAATTAATATGAGTCACATAACCATCCTTACCATTATACTTACTAATAAGTTCAATCTTAGAAGCCGGAATATAAAGCTTATCCCCCTTAGCATACAAAATCTCCAAATAATCAGAAACAACCCCAGACTTACTAAGAACCTTTATACCATTATAAACTCCAATACCATGAGCACTATGAACAATATAATCACCAACACTAATCTTAGATAAATCTCTAATCCTAGAAGTATTACTAAACCTAGTCCTCTTATTCTTAATAATCTTCCTACCAAAAAGCTCGTAATCAGTCAAAAAAACATAACCAAAACCATCAAAAGAAACAGAACACTTACTCCTTACAACATTAACCTTACCATCATAAATATTATCAAAATCAGTAAGAACATAAGACAAATCAATAGACTCCAAAAACTCATTAATCCTAGAAGTACAAGTACATAAAACAACAGTCTTTCCATCACTAATACAAGAAGAAATATACTTATTCAAAGAATTAAAATTCTCACCAAACAAAGGAACAGATTTAACATCAAAAGAAAACAAAGAAGAAACATAACTTACATTAACAGGACTATCAAAATCAAAATAATAACAACAATCAGAAATATTAAACGAATGTATATCAAAATAACTATCCAAAGTGCTTATACCAAACTCATAATCATCAGAAACCATCTTATCATAACAAAACTTAACCTGTTCATAATCTTTAAATACCACAACAGGATCACTTAAATAATCAGATAACATACACTCCTTCTTAACACCAAAAAAAGAAAAAGGCAAAATAACAACATCAGAAACCAAAGAAGAAGACTTCTGAGAAACAACATCAAAAAACCTAATAGACTCAACATCATCCCCAAAAAACTCAATTCTAACAGGATTATCACAATTAACAGGAAAAACATCAAGAACAAAACCCCTAACAGCAAAATCACCCATTTGAGATACAACAGAAGTCCTATTATATCCAATATCAACAAGTTTATTCACAAAATCATCATAAGATATAGAGCTACCACTAGATACACTAATACAATTATCAGAAAAAGAATTAACAGAAGGCAACCTCTTCAAAAAACCCCGCATATCAGTTAAAACAATTCTCTTATTATCAGAAATCAAATCACTTAAAACATTAACCCTATCAATTCTAGCTTCTGGACTAATAGAAATATCATTTCCTAAAGAAATATCATCATCCTCAAACAAAACAACATCAGAATCTCCAAAAAGATTATAAATTTTACGAACCTCATAATCATTAGGACACACAATAAGCAAACTACGATTCAAATCACTAAACATCTTCTTTAATAAAAGAACAAAAAAACCACTAGTAATACCAACTATACCAGCATCTTTCTTATACTCAAAATCAATAATCTTGTCAAAAACATTCATAATATCACCTAATTATACTTACTCATTAACTTATCAAAATCCATAACACAAAAATCAGCCAAAATATCACAAGACCTATCAAAAAAAGAAGAAATCAACTCCATATCAGACCTAGAAAACTTACCTAAAACATAATCAATAGTATCACCCTTATCACAACTAGAAATACCAACTCTAAATCTACGAAACTGATTAGTACCAAGACATTTTTCAATATTTTTAAGACCATTATGTCCCCCACTAGAACCAAAAAACCTAAGACGAAACTTTAAAAAAGGAAGATCTAAATCATCACTAATAACCAAAATATCACTAACATCAATTTTAAAATAACTAGCAAACTTACTAACAACCTCACCAGACAAATTCATATAAGACATAGGCTTAAGCAAAATAACCTTACTATCAGAAACAAAAATCTCAGTATAAAGACCATTAAACTTACTCTTATCAATAGAAACACCCATAGACTTAGCAAAACTATCAACAACCATAAATCCCATATTATGCCTAGTATTCTCATACTTCAAACCAGGATTACCAAGACCAACAATCATCTTCATTTTTATCTACTCCTTAACCTCAACATCAATAACCTTAGAATCAGTAGTCTCTACTCTATATGTCCTAGCAAAAATATCAACAGAAATAACTTTGCCATCCTCACCATCAACAGAAACTCTAGAACCAACTTTAGGAAGACCTTTTTTATATTCATTATAAGAATCATTTTCATAAGCAAGACAACACATAAGCCTACCACACAAACCATTAATCTTCTGAGGATTAAGAGCCAAATTTTGATTCTTAGCCATATTTATAGAAACACTATTAAGATCATTTAAAAATGAACCACAACAAAGAGTTCTACCACACTGACCATATCCACCAACGACTTTAGCCTTATCACGAATACCAATTTGACGAAGTTCAATACGAGTCTTATATATAGCAGCAAGCTTTCTAGCAAGCTCTCTAAAATCAACCCTCTCATCTGCTAAAAAACTAACAACAAGCTGCTTCCTATCAAAAGTAAAAAAAGCATTAAGAATCTGCATATCAAGACCAAGTTCAGAAACTAATCTCTTAGCATTAACAACAGCATCACTAGCATCAGAAACATTAGAACTATTTACCAAAACATCATCACTAGTAGCAATACGAACAATATCCTTAAGAGGACTACTAAGCTTAGTCTCATCAACCTCTAAAACACTAGTTACAACAACTCCAAATTGTAAACCACGCTCAGTAAGAACAATAACACCATCACCCTTATTAATACAAAAATCACCAACTAAAAAATAATAAATTCTCTTAGAATCACTAAAATTAACACCAACAACTTTCTTCATAACATCACCTTCCATCTAAACAAATAATAAAATTATCTAAAAACAAATTAACATTAACATTATACTTAGAATTATACAAAAAATTATTAACAATATCAATCTTTCTAATAACCTCAGAAACACTATTTTTACTAATAAAATCATCAATAACAAAACAATTAGGTAAATACCTCTTATCAATACTTAAAGAAGCACATAAAACATCAAAATATAAATACAACCCAAAAAGCAAAAATTCCCTATAACAACCACCTAAATCATAAAAAACATCAGAAGTAATCACAAAACAACCATCGGATTCAAAAAACTTATAAACTTCAAAAAACTTAGAACCATACTCAAAACAAAAATCTTCAAAATTATTAGAAGTTTCACTACTCTCATATAAAGATTTAAAAATATTACTATAACAATTATCATTATTAAGAAGCCTAACAACCTGACAACGAGAAACTATAGTAGGTAAAACACTACTAATACTATTACAAAGCAAAATAGCAATAACATCCCCATCAGGTTCCTCCAAAAACTTAAGCAAACTATTCGAAGCAGACTTATTCATAATAGAAGCATCCTTAATAATATAAACTTGCTTATTACCATCAAAAGACTTCATAGAAAAAGTACTCTTAAGAGAAACAATTTCCCCTTTCTTAACATCATTACTACTACCAATAATCTTAAAATTAGGATAATTATTACTATCAATAAGCTCACAAATCTTAGAATCAAACTCACCATTACAAAGCAAAAACTTAGCCAAATCAACAGCTAAATCAAAACCATAAAACACATTATTAGTCTCAATTAAATAAGCATGAGAAATTCTATTATTAGTAAAACTACTCATAAAATAATTATAAAAAGAACTTTGTAAACCACTATACTTATCAAGCATAATAACCCTCCTAACTAAAAAAGAAAAACAGAAAATAAAACCAACATGATAAACCCAGAAAAACCAAGTAAAGTAACAATAGTAATAGTAACAATATTAAGAGGAATATAAAGATTAACCCCAACAGCCATTATATCAAACAAATATATAATGAAAAAAGCTAGAAAAAAAGATTTAAACAAACTACCAATTTTTTTCAAAAGTAACACCTCTAAAAAATATATGACACAAAAACTAATCTAAAACCTCTTTTCTATTATTAAAAGCAGATTCCAAAGTAAGAGAATCAATATAATCCATATCAGCACCAACAGGAATACCATTAGCAATTCTAGAGACAACAACATCAATATCCTCAAGAACCTTCTTTGCATATAAAACTGTAGTATCAGCTTCAATTCCAGATTTTATAACAAAAATAAGTTCTTTAATACTACCATTTTTAACCCTATCAAGAAGACCATTCAAATTAATATCAGACGGTCCAATATCATCAAAAGGAGAAATAAGACCTCCTAAAACATGGTAACAACCATTAAAACTACCCATCTTTTCAAGTAAAAATACATCCTTAGAAGACTCAACAACAATTATACTATCCATATCTCTAGTCTTATCACCACAAACAAAACACAAATCAGTATCAGTCATACATCCACAAACACTACAAGATCTAATATCACGCTTAACAGAAAGCAAACTATCACAAAAATTATTTACTTCATCAACGTCAAAATCAGAAAGAACAGAAAAAGCCATCCTTTCCGCAGACTTCTGACCAACACCAGAAAATTTCTTAAAACAGTCAATTAAATCATTAAAACAACTAGGATACATACTACATCAATCCTGGCATCATACTAGAATACTTACCCATCTTTTCAGAAGTAACCTTATCAACTTTAGAAAAAGCATCATTACAAGCAAGTACTATCATATCCTCAAGCATAGAAATATCATCACTAATTAAATCCCTAGCAGATTCATCAATTTTAACACTAACAACTTCCTTAGTTCCCTTTACCTCAACAGTAACAAGCGAACTCTTTCCCTCAAAAACAGAAGAATCAATTTCATTCTTTATTTTAGTTATATCTCTTTGCATAGCTTGTGCTTGTTTCATTAAAGCTTGCATATTCATATAAATCCCTCCTCATATTATTTAATTTCAACAATATCATCACCAAACACATCATTAGCAACACTAACAACATCAGATAAATCACTTGTCTCACTATTAATTATATCATCATTTTCAACATTTGGTTCAATATAATTATACTTTTTTCCAGATTTAATATCAGAAACATACTTATTTCTTAAAATCTCCCATTCAGAATCAAGAACAAAAGCAAGATTAAAAAATCTTCCCATAACTAAATTAAACAAAAGCTCCAACTTAGGCAAATTATAACAAGCATTCTCAAGAATAGACTCAAAACCAACAGCAATAATCACATCTTTTTCTCCAACAACACATACACTAGAATCTAAAAAATAAGAAACAACCGAAGAAAACTCTTTATTATGAACATAATCATTGAAAGAACTCCATTTATTAACAATATTATTCTTAAGTTCCTTATTAGCCAAAGCAAAAGCATTATTTATAATAATATCAAAGTTTTTAACATTATTTTCAAACATTTGTTTGTCTTTTTCAGAAACATCATCATCAACATCATCAGAATCAACAACAACTTTCTTTTCAACAACAACTTCTTCTTCATCAGAAATTATTTCCCGGGAAATAATTTTCTTTTCATTTAAACTATTAATAATCTTTAAAACCCCAATTTCCAAACACAATAACGCATTAGAAGAAAATCTAAGTTCATAATTAATAGAACTAAACCCCTCTACCAACTTAAAAACAACTTCAGAATCATCATCAATACTCAAACCCTTTAAAAATATTAACATTTGTTCAACAATAACATCAACACTTTTTCCAGAATTTACCAATTTTTCTATTAATTCAAACGTAACTTTAATATTCTTTTCAACAATATTGTTATAAATATTCAAAACAACATCATCATTTATTAACCCAACAACATCAAAAAACAATTTTTTATCAATAACATTAGAATACGAAACAAGTTTATCCAACAAACCAATAGAATCACGCATACCACCATTACAATAATTAGCAATTAACTCCAAAACTTCATCATCAACACTAAAATTTTCGCACTCACAAATATTCTTCAAACATAACACAATATCGTTGATACCAATACGCTTAAAATCATAACACTGACATCTAGAAACAATAGTTTCAGGAACCCTATCAAGCTCAGTTGTAGCAAGAATAAAAATAACATGTTTAGGAGGCTCCTCCAAAGTCTTAAGTAAAGCATTAAAAGCACTAATAGAAAGCATATGAACCTCATCAATTATATACACCTTGTACTTAGAAACACTAGGCATCAAAACCGCTTTATCCCTTATATTTCTAATTTCATCAACTCCATTATTAGAAGCCGCATCAATTTCAACAATATCAGGATTACTCTTATTATCAAACAACTTACAACTTTCACAAACCCCACATGGATTATAACCATCCAAATTAGAACAATTAACAATCTTAGAAATCAGTTTTGCAATAGTAGTCTTACCAGTACCACGAGGACCAGAAAACAAATAAGCATGAAAAAATCTATTATTAACAACAGAATTTTTAACAATATCAACTATATACTTTTGACCATATATTTCATCTAAATTTTTAGGTCTATATTTTCTATATAAAGCAACATATTCCAATTGGACACACCCCCTAAAAGATACTAATATTATACCATATTTATACCAACATCATCAACAAAGAAATAATATTTTATATGTTTCACGTGAAACATTATTAATATAAAAATCTTAAATTCTCAACGCAAATTATTTCCCGGGAAATAATTTTTTTACATAATTTATTAATATATAATACACAAAAAAAAGTTAAATAAGCAAACCAACTACTACACAATATAAAAATATAAATAAAACATAATAATAGAAATAACATTTAATAAATTTTCCTCAATGTTTCACGTGAAACATTACTAAACAATATAAAGAAATCATTCAATTAATAAGAATTATTATGCAAAAAATATTAACCTAAAAATACAATAATAATTAAAACTCCCCTCTTACAATCATTAATTAAAATTATTTTATACATTACCAACACAATAAAAATAACTATAAGAATATAAAAATGATGTTTCACGTGAAACATCATCAATAATGCTAAAAATATTAATCAAATATAACATAAATTATTTCCCGGGAAATAATTTAATTAAAAAATTCCAACATAATATAAAATATTAACTACTAATACAAAAATAAATATGTTTCACGTGAAACATATTTACTCTTTTTTTCTAATATCAGAAAAAAAAGAATTAAGCATTTTCAGATATTCATAATTATCAAAAAATTTTATAACATTAATACTATTTTTATTTTTACTCAAATTATCACAATAATTAGATTCCAATAAATAATAAATATTCCTAATTCTAGCCTCCGCTAAAGCATTTAAACACATATCACATGGTCTTAAAGTAACAAAAATATCACATTCGCATAAATACCAAGAATTCAAATATTTACAAGCTTCAATAATACATAATATCTCAGCATGATTAATAGCAATATTACTAGTATTCTTAGTATTATGACAAGAAGCAATAACTTTATCATTATATACAATAACAGCACCAACAGGAACATTTCCTTCGTTATATGCCTTTTCTGCCTCCATAACAGCATACTTCATGTATTTACTCATAATTACCTCCAAAAAAAAGTGCACACGTACAGAGGATTTTAAGGCTGCTATCTTCCGATCCTGACCTAGTTCAACCATATACGTTGCACAAACAAATTATATAATAAAACAGAATAAACTGTCAATGTATAAAACTATGTTTCACGTGAAACATGAATAAAAAAAATAAATATAACATAATTAAACAGAAATTATTTCCCGGGAAATAATTTAACTAAAAAAACTATTATTTTCACAATTAATAAACACTCATTACTTACAATTAAATAACATAACATTAAACATTAAAAAATGTAGTACACAAGACAAAAACTAACATATTTAAATACTAAAACTTTAATTAAAACCAAATAACTTTTCATTATCAATACTAACAATTAACTTAATACTATACGTTTCACATGAAACATAATAAAATACACTAAAAACACAAATTAACAAATTCTAATTATTTCCCGGGAAATAATTTTTATAAAAATCAAACATAAAATATCTATAAAACTTAATAGAAATAAACATAAATGTAACTAATATAGATATTAACAATAATAAATACTTCAAACATTATAAACAAAGCTATCCAACATACTTCAACAATAAAATAACTTCGTAAATACATTAAAATACACAAAAAAAACTTATTAACAATATAAAAAACTAATATGTTTCACATGAAACATATTAACTACATAATTAACTAATTATTTAACAAAATTAAAAGAAAAATAATCTAAAAAATCATCAAAATACATCAAAAAAAGACTTATTAACAATAATAACAACAATATTACTTGAATAAAAAACAAAAAAAAGAATGTTTCACGTGAAACACTATTCAACAGAAACATTCTCTTCATCAATAATATTCTCTTCCTGCTTTGCTAAAACTGTAACAGAAGTTACAACTTGCTCATTTTTCAAATGCATTAACCTAACACCTTGAGTATTTCTCCTCAAAGTAGAAACATTATTAACATCCAACCTAATAACAGTACCCTCATCAGTAGTAATTATAATATCCTCATCACCTACAACAGATTTAAATGCTACAATTAAACCATTCTTCTCAGTAAGATTAAGAGCTCTAACACCCTTACTACCACGATGTGTCAAACGATACTCATTAACATCAGTCTTCTTACCATAACCCTTTTCAGTTACAACCAATATAAGTTCAGAATTATTAACAATTTCAGCACCAATAACCTTAGCACCATTTAAATCAATTCCCTTGACACCAGAGGCTCCACGACCCATAACACGAACATCTGTTTCATAAAATCTAACCATCCTACCCACATCAGAAGCCATAATAATTTCATCATTACCACTAGTTTTCTTAACACCAATTAATTCATCATCATCCTTTAAACTAATAGCAATTTTACCATTTTTCCTAATAGATTCAAATTCAGATATATCAGTTCTCTTAACAAGACCCTTAGCAGTAAAGAAAACTAAATACTTACACTCATCATCCCTCTTAACAGGAATAATAGCATTAACAACCTCATCCTTTTCAAGCGGTAAAATATTAACAATAGGAACTCCCTTAGACTGCCTACTAAACTCAGGAAGCTCATAACACTTAATACGATAAACCTTACCAAAATTACTGAAAAACAACAAATAATCATGACTATCACAATTAATTAACTTTTCAACAATATCCTCATCATTAGTAGACATTCCCTTAATACCAACACCACCACGATTTTGACTCCTATAAGTATCAGAAACCAAACGCTTAATATATCCATTTCTAGTCATAGAAACAATAACATCATCATTAGGAATCAAAGACTCATCCTCAATATAATCTATTGCAGTCATATCAATAGAAGTCCTACGCTCATCACCATACTTATCAGCAATTTCCCTCATCTCATTCTTAATAATCTCATTAACTCTATCTTCGCTACCAAGAATACCACGAAGTTCCTCAATTAACTTAAGAGTTTCAGCTAAATCTCTTTCAATTTTATCCCTCTCAAGACCAGTCAAACGACGTAATTTAAGTTCCAAAATAGCATCAGCTTGAGCATCACTAATAGCATACAAATTTTTAAGCCTATCCTTAGCAATAACATCACTTTCACTCTCACGAATAATCTTAATAAAATCATCCAAATGATCAAGAGCAATCTTATAACCCTCTAAAATATGAGCCTTAGCAAGAGCCTTATCCAAATCAAACTTAGTCCTGCGAATAATAACTTCCTTTTGATGGTCAATATACTTAACAATAATATCCTTAAGACCAAGTAATTTAGGAACACCTTGATCAAGCATCAATAAAATAATTCCAAAAGTATTTTGCAGTTGAGTATGCTTATACAAATTATTCAAAACAACATTAGCATTAGCATCCTTCTTCAAAGTAATAACAATTTTAACACCAAAATCAGAAGCATTTTCCTCATGATAATCAGCAATTCCCTCAAGAACCTTATCCCTAACCAAAGAAGCAATACGATTCTTCAAATCCATAGTATTAATACCATAAGGAATCTCAGAAATAACAATTCTACTCTTATGTCCAGATTCCTCAATAGAAGCCTTACATCTAACAGTAATAGTACCACGACCAGTTTCATAAGCCTTACGAATACCACTATTACCAAGAATTAAAGCACCAGTAGGAAAATCAGGACCCTTAATATACTGCATTAATTCATCCAAAGTAATATCATTATTATCAATATAAGCAATACAACCATTAATAACTTCTCTTAAATTATGAGGAGGAATATTAGTAGCCATACCAACCGCAATTCCCATAGTACCATTAACCAAAATATTAGGAAATCTACTAGGTAAAACAACAGGTTCCTTTTCTTCCTCATCAAAATTCGGAGCAAAATCAACAGTATTCTTATTCAAATCTCTCAAAAGTTCCAAACTTATCTTAGATAAACGTGCCTCTGTATAACGCATAGCAGCAGCACCATCACCATCCATATTACCAAAATTACCATGACCATCAACAAGCATATAACGATAACTAAAATCTTGAGCCATACGAACCATAGCCTCATAAATAGAACTATCACCATGAGGATGATATTTCCCCATAACATCCCCAACTATCCTAGCACACTTACGATGACCCTTATCAGGCATATACCCAGAATCAAACATAGAATACAAAATACGGCGATGAACAGGCTTAAGACCATCCCTAAGGTCCGGTAAAGCACGAGCAACAATAACACTCATAGAATAGTCCAAAAACGACTTCTTAACCTCATTTACAATATTATTCTCTTCTAATCTATCCATACATAAACCTCCTACACATCCAAATTATCAGCATAAACTGCATTTTTCTCAATAAATTCACGCCTAGGCTCAACATCTTCTCCCATAAGTAACCTAAACACCTCATCAGCAGAAGCCGCATCATCAACAGTTATCTTCCTAAGAATACGATTTTCCTTAGCCATGGTAGTATCTCTAAGTTCATCAGCATCCATTTCACCAAGACCTTTCATACGAGTAATAACATACTTAGCATTCGATGGTAAAGTAGCCAAATACTCATCACGTTCCTTCTCATCAAGAACATACTTAATAGTCTTACCATGAACAATTTTAAACAAAGGAGGTTGAGCCGCATATATATGACCAGCATCCACAACAGGCTTAAAAAACCTATAAAATAAAGTAAGTAATAACACTCTAATATGAGAACCATCAACATCAGCATCGGTCATTATAATAATCTTATCATACCTAAGCTTACTAAGATCAAACTCATCACCAATACCAGTACCAAAAGCAGTAATCATAGTACGAATTTCCTCATTAGCAAGAGCTCTATCAAGACGAGCCTTTTCAACATTTAAAATCTTACCACGAAGAGGCAAAATAGCTTGAGTCATATAATCACGACCCTTTTTAGCAGAACCACCAGCAGAATCACCTTCGACTAAAAATATCTCAGATTCAGACGGATCCTTACTCTTACAATCAGTTAATTTACCAAAAAAGTTAGTAATTTCAAGATCTCCCTTACGTCTAGTAGTTTCCCTAGCTCTTTTCGCAGCCACCCTAGCATGAGAAGCCGTAATAGCTTTCTGAACAATAACCTTAGCTTGATTAGGATTCTCCATCAAAAACCTTTCAAATCCCTCAGCAAACACCTTATTAGCAATACTTCTAACCTCAATATTACCAAGCTTAGTCTTAGTTTGACCCTCAAACTGAGGATTAGGATGCTTACAAGAAATAATCATCGTAATACCCTCTTTAACATCATCCCCAAGCAGATTATCATCTTTCTCCTTAAGAGCATTAATACCCCTAGCATACTTATTCAAAACACGCGTAAGAGCAAGTCTAACACCATCTTCATGAGTACCACCCTCATGAGTATTAATATTATTAACAAAAGAATAAATATTAGAAGTATATGATTCATTATACTGAATAGCAACCTCAATAGAAATATCCTTATCAACACCAGAAACATCAATTATATCCTCATGAATAGGCTTTTTATTAGTATTAAGCATCTTAACATACTCTAAAATTCCACCCTCATATAAAAACTCATCTTTCTTATCAACCTCACGCTCATCAATTAAAATAAGCTTAAGATCCCTGTTCAAAAAAGCAAGTTCTCTAATTCTCTGTCTCAAAGTATCATAATCAAAAACAGTAGTCTCTTCAAAAATAGAAGGATCAGGTTTAAAAGTTACAGTAGTACCAGTCCTATCAACAGAACACTCACCAACAACTTCAAGTCTATTAGCAGGCTTACCACCATCAACATACTTTTGATTATAAACCTTACCATTTTTATAAACAGTAACCTCTAAAGAAGAAGAAAGTGCATTAACAACTGAAGCCCCAACACCATGAAGACCACCAGAAACCTTATATCCTCCGCCTCCAAACTTACCCCCAGCATGAAGAACCGTAAAAACAGTTTCAACAGTAGAAATCCCAGTTTTAGGATGAATATCAACAGGAATACCACGTCCATTATCAATTACAGTAATAGAATTATCCTTTCCAATTCTAATCTCAATAGTATTACAATAACCAGCAAGAGCCTCATCAATAGAATTATCAACAATTTCCCAAACTAAATGATGAAGGCCCCTAACACCAGTAGTACCAATATACATACCAGGTCTCTTCCTAACAGCTTCCAAACCCTCTAAAACTTGAATAGCCGATGAATCATATTTTTTTTCATTTTCACTCATATCCATCTCTCCTTTTCTTTATCAAACCATTATCAACAGTAAAAATACTAGCCCTACTTATTAACTTATCACTTATATTATTAATATCAGTAGTAGTTATCACAAACTGTATATTACTCTTAATAAATTTAAGCAAATTACGTCTTTTATCAATATCAATTTCACTAAAAATATCATCTAAAAGAACAATAGGATAAGTACCACATCTTTCCTTAAAAAGATTAATCTCACTAAGTTTAAAAGACAAAACAGCAATTCTTTGCAACCCTTGAGAACCAAACAACTTAAGATCATCATCCCCAAGCATAAACATAAAATCATCCCTATGAGGACCATACATAGTAGAACCTTTCTCTATATCACTAGAATAACAATTCTTATAAAAAGAAATATAATCACTCTTATTATCAAAAGAAACACTCTTCTTATAAATAATTTCAAGCCCCTCAAACCTAGCAATTTTATAAAAAATATCACTAATATACTTATTAATATCAGAAAAAAACTTCTCCCTATACTCATAAATAAGAATAGCCCTATCAATTAAACTATCAGTAATAATATCCAAATAATTATAATCAACTTTAGAATAATTCTTCCTAATATAATCATTTCTCATCTTTAAAATCTTATTATACTCATTAAGAATCTTCAAATACCTATTAGAAAGTTGACATAACTCAATATTAACAAAATTCCTCCTACACAAAGGAGACTTCTTAATAATATCTAAATCATCAGGACAAAACATAATAACATTCATATTAGAAACATAATCTGATACTTTCCTAACTTCACTATTATTAAACTTTAACCTCTTCAAAGAATTCCTATATAAAACCTCCATCTTCTTAAGAGAATTACCAATCTTCAAAGTACCATTAACCTTAAAAAAAAGCTTATTTCTCTTAATTAAATCATCATCAGAAACTCCATTAGAACACTTAGAAAAAGCTAAAACATAAATACTCTCTAAAATACTAGTTTTTCCTTGAGCATTTTTACCAATAAAAATATTAACATTCTTATTAAAATCTAAACAAATCTTATCAATATTTCTAAAATTAGTAATTTCAATACTTTTTAAATACATAACCTAAAAATCAAATAAAAATCTCCTCAAATTCGCATCAACTCCTAAAACCAGTACTCCAGTACTTACTAATACATTATACCACAAAAACACCCCAAAAAAAAACGATTTTTACCTCAAATCGTCTTTTTTTCAACCAATTTTATTCAATAATTTTATCATTCTTTCGATGCTTAGTAACAGACTCTATCATAGTACATCTAAAAATCTGATTCTTAACAGAAAAATAAGGACAATCAATAACAATAGACTCATCATTATCAAAAACAATCTTACTTTTTCTACCATATTTCTCAACAGCCTTAATTCTGTTATAAGAAATCCAAGAAATACTAGGAGAACTCAAAGCTTCAGTAGGAAAGAATATTAAATTTTTACTCTCTTCAACAACAATCGGAGTTTTATAAACACTACCAAGTATATCCTTAGAACCCATAACACGACCCTCAAAACTACTACCAAAATATCTACAAGAATTATCCATTATCGAATAAGGAACTTCATTAACAATATAATCATCAGTATCCTCAATAATTCTAGACTTATCCTTATCAAAAGATAAAACAGCAAGAGTCCCATCATTAATTTCATATTTCATCCAAATCACCCCCTCAAATAACAAATTTCGCAATAAAAAATATTGCAATTTCTAAATTAACACCTCACCCTGTCGAAAAAAGTAGAAATTTGTAGAACACCCACAAAATTAACAAAATAAACAAAAAAAAAACAGCAAAAGCTGTAATATAAAGTCTTATAAACAATAATTGTTAATAAGTTCTAATAGGTAAAATAAGACAAACCAAATCATCACTATCATCATTCTTAAGCAAAATAGGCTTAACTTCCCCAACAAAAGTAAGAACAACATCACGAGAATTAATAGTACGAAGAGCATCCATCATATACTTAGCACTAAAAGAAATCTTAATATCATTATCACAAGAAACAGAAAGTTTCTCCTCAACTTTACCTATCTCAAGAGACATAGAAGTAATCTTTAACAAATTATTTTTAATCTCTAAAGTAATAATATTATTATCAGTATCATTATTTAAAATACTAGCCCTATCAACCATATTATAAAACTCACTACAATTAATCTTTAAATCAAAAATAGAATCACTAGGTATTAAATTCTTAGTATAAGGATAAGTACCACTAATAAGTCTAGATTGAAATAAAATATTATTAAACTTAAAAATAACTTTATTACTGAATAAATGTAATTCAATTACCTCTTCATCAGAAGAAGACAAAAGTTTTAAAAGTTCACTCAAATTCTTACTAGGAATAATAATATCAGCACCATTATCAACACCACTTGTTAATAACTTCTTCTTAAGAGCAAGTCTATAAGAATCAGTAGCACTACACTCAAGATTATTACCACTAATTTTAATATTAACACCAGTAAGAACAACCCTAGCCTCATCCAAAGAACAAGCATAATTAGTTTGTAAAATCATAGATCTAAAATCACTAATACTCATACTAACAACATCAGAAGAAAGTCCAAGATCAATATCAGGATACTCCCTAGCTTCAATACCATTTAAATTAAATTCACTATTATCAGTAAATATCATAATCTTATGATCATCTATAATCTCAATATTAATAAACTCAGAATCAAGCTTTCTAATAATATCAAGAATATATTTACCCTTAATTACAATACTACCAGTATCCTCAATAACTAAATCTTCTCCTCCTAAAACAACAGTTTGAATTGTTATATCATTATCAGAAGCAGTAACAATTAACTTATCACTAAGAAGTTCAAACTTAATCCCAGATAAAATAGGAATAATATTCTTAGAAGATATAGCCTTAGAAACATTATTAAGTGCTTCAAGTAATATAACTCTTTTAATTTTCAATTTCATAAACAAAACCTTCTTTCTTATTTTATATTATTATATTTATTAATTATATTATTACTGTTAATACTGTTAATAACTCTTAAAAACCCTTAAATATCAACAGATAATACCCATAAAAATTGTTAATACTTATTAACAATATTAACAAAACTATGTTAATTGCTTCTTTATATTGTTAATAGCATCATTCAAATCAGCATTAATTTTCATTTCTCTTTCAATTTTATTACAAGCATGAATCACAGTAGCATGATTCTTACCAGAAAATTCAATACCAATTCTTTCAAAAGACTCATCAGTAAGCTTTCTACACAAATACATAGCAACTTGTCTAGGAATAGCAAGATTAGGAGTCCTTTTCTTAGACTTCATATCTTCAAAAGAAATATTATAAAAATTAGCAACACTCTTTTGAATTCTTCTAATATTATTCTGATCAGTAACAGCATCTTTCTTAGTAAAATCACGAAGAGCTTCCATAGCAAACTCAAGAGAAATATCAGTTACACACATAATCGCAGAATAAGCAACAAGTCTAGTAATAGAACCCTCAAGTTGCCTAACATCATTACCAATATTAGAAGCAATATAAGAAATTACTTCCTCATTAATACTAATAGCCTCTCCTTTAAGCTTCTTTCTAATAATAGCAACTTTAAGATCATAATCAGGAGGACTAATATCAACCTGTAACCCCCAAGCAAACCTAGTCCGAAGCCTATCCTCAAGAACCTTTAAATCCTCAGGAGACCTATCAGAAGAAACAATAATCTGCTTACTATCATTATATAAATTATTAAAAGTATGAAAAAACTCTTGTTGAGTCTTCTCAGCACCCCCTAAAAATTGAATATCATCAATAAGTAAAACATCAACATTACGATACTTATTCTTAAAAAACTCAGCATAATCCAAATTACTACCACTATTACTCTTCCTAGCAAGACCAGTAAAATCATTCATAAAATCATCACTAGTAACATATAAAACTTTCTTATTATACTTATGCTCAATATAATTACCAATCGCATGCATTAAATGAGTCTTACCAAGACCACTATTACCATATATAAATAAAGGATTATATATAGTACCAGGATTCTCCGCAACAGCAAGAGCAGCAGCCTGAGCAAACTGATTAGACTCCCCAACAACAAAACTATCAAAAGTATAATTCTTATTCAAATTAGAAACATGATTCCTTATATAAACATTATTGTTAACAACTCTATCCTCAACCACATCATGCTTTTCCTTATCACTTTCTAATACCTCAGCAACATTCTCTTTTAAAATATATACAATATTATCAACACAATCAGTTAAAAACTTATTAAAAGAATTAATAATAATATCTTTATAATTCTGTTCAATATGAGTCTTATACCACATAATAGGTATCACAAGCCTAATACTATGCTTATCAACACCAATAAAATCACAACTTTTAAACCAAGTCTCATATGACATAGGATCGACAATATTACTGATATTATCTAATACTTTTTGCCATAATAATTTATCATTCATAATACCATCTCCCCACCTATCTAAAGTATCAACAACTAATAATAATTGTAATACATTTTTTAAAATTTGAAAAGCAAAAAAACTAATTAACCAGGACAAAATAATGAAAAGATTTTAAAATACTTAATGAAGTCAATAACTATAA
>CAZBFY010000001.1:0-31467 GCA_964491445.1 uncultured Mycoplasma sp. | reverse complement strand
CATTTGTATTATCATAATATACTGGTATCATACTATCATCAAGTACTGGTTCATTTGCCCCACTTGTATCTAAACTAGGCAATTTTACTTCTGCCTCTATTATTTTTGTCCCTGTTATACTATCACTAAATAAAGCATATGATGTTGTTATAAAATAAGATAATAAACCTGCTCCTACTAGTATTAGTATACATACTAATGATAATAAACCTCTATTAAACTCTTTTATATCTTTATATAAATACTTATAAAACTTACTTTTTTCTTTCTTATCCATGGTTAATCACCTCTTATTATTACAATATTATTTTACTATAATAATAGTTTTATATCAAGAAAAAAAATAGACTTTTATATCTATTTTACATCTTCTATTTCTTTTATTAACTCATCTTTTGATCTAAAACCTATTAATTGTTTCTTTATATCTCCATCTTTTATTATTAATATATTTGGTATAGACATAATCTTATATTCTTTAGCAAGTTCTTCTTCTTTATCTACATCTATTTTTATAATATTAATATCTTCTAATTGCTCTAATACTTGTCCTAACATTTTACAAGGACCACACCAATCTGCATAAAAATCTATTAAATATACACCCTTTAAAGCTTTTAAATCTTCTTTATTATAATACTTTATCATAATAACCTCCTAATAATTTATTTTTCCTTTCTCTCTTAGTTTATTTAAATATTCTTGATCTATTACTTCATGTTCTAATAAACTATTTACTACTCTTCTATTAAATAAATCTTTATTTTGATTATCATTATATGTTTTTGTTATATCATATATATCATTTATAGCATCATTCATATTACCTACTACTGATGATAATACTGGCGATGAATTAACTATTTTAGGAGTTAATTCAGAATCATTTATTATTTCTAAATTAAACGCTGGTTGATTAAAGAAAAACAATATAGCAAAAATAATAACATAAGCTTCTAATAGTCCTAATATAAAACCTAATATTTTAGAAGGTATACCAAGTATTATAGTAATATTAAGAAGTTTTTCAAATACCCCTGTAAACTTTATTATAACTGCTAAAACTGATGAAAATATAGATAATAAGATAATAAAAGATATTAACTGATACATAACTATATTAAGTGATGTAAGACCCTCAAATACTCCTGCAAAATTAAAAAATGGTAAAGTAAAACTTAAAAAGTTAGCTAATATATCTTTTAAATACCAAGCAAGTATAAAACATAAAATTGTTCCTAAAAGAACTACTCCTTGTTTAAAAAAACCATTTTTAAGACCAGACACTCCTCCAAGTAATAAAAGCATTACAATAGCAACATCTACTATATTCATATATAATCTCCTCCCTTTATATTTTACATAATCTATTATATCACACATAATCTAATAATACATATAAAATAATGTAATTTATTTTCGGCTTATTTTAATCTTTTACTATATTTGTCAGTTAAAACATAATCAATATTTTATAATAAAACTCCTTGTTTCATTAATTATCAATATCGTTATTTTTTATATACAACATGAATTTATCAAAATCAGATTCAAATACTTTATCTTGAATAACTCTATATTTTTCAAATTCAGAAAGTACAAAGCTTTCAGCTACTTTATGAGATACTTTACCGGAATTTTAAGTACATCTCTTTCATTAAATTTCAAAAATACATCAATAAATTATAATATTTAGTATTTCTTTTTACATTTCTTTGCCCCTCTTTTTGAACTAGTAAGAAATCCTTACTAGTTGCTTTTTCATCTAATTCTTTATTATCATAAATATCTTTTTAAACCCATTTAATAGCTTATAAAAAAATAAGGTTATTTTCCCTATTTGTTAAACAAATCACTATGACTACCCGTATTCATTAATAAAAGTAACAATTCATTATCATTATATTGATAAATCAATAACCAGTCTGGGCATATATGACACTCCATACAATTTTTATAGTTTTTATCATCTATCAATTTATGGTTTCTGTATTTTGGGTCTAGTTCTTCTTTTATCGCTAATTTATCGACTATATCTAATAATTCATCAATATTTTTGTTTTGTTTTTCGATTTTCTTTAAATCTTTTTTAAATTTGTAGAATATACTACGTCATATTTATAATTAGTCATCAGATAACAACGCTTTCTTTAAATCCTCTCTATTACTATATCTTGGATATTTTTCGGGATTGTTAATCATTTCGTTTACTTCTGATAGTGCTTCTAATAATTCTTTACTTGGTGCAGGGTTTACAACTTCAAAAGGTACACCATTTCTTTTAACTACTTGCGTTAAAGCCATATTGATAAATGTACTCATATTTAATCCTAGTCCTTTTAAAATTATTGTTGCCTCGTTTTTTAATTCTGTATCTACGTTAATGTTTATAGCACTTGTCATACTAGCCATAGTATAATCATCTCTCTTTCTGTTTATAATAGTAACATATATTTTTATTTTTTATATGTCAAGTTGTTTACTACACAATAACTATTTATTTACTACAATTTAACTATATAATAATATTATATGCAATTTTAGTATTATGATACAAAATATCCATCACTACTAAAAACATTAATTAGTTAAATAAAAACATTATACATCTTTTTTGACAATAATTTACACAAGTATTAATATATATAAAGGTGATTAACATGAATTATTTTAAAAACTGTACTCTATGTCCTAGAAACTGTAATATTAATAGAGAAATAAATATAGGTTTTTGTAATGCAAATAACAAATTAAAAATAGCAAAAGCTTCTCTATTCCACTATGAAGAACCTTGTATTTCAGGTATAAATGGAAGTGGTGCTATATTCTTTACTTATTGTAATTTAAAGTGTATATACTGTCAAAACTATCAATTAAGTTATAACTTTATTGGTAAAGAAATAACAGTAGAAACTCTAAGTAATATATGTATTGTTCTTCAAAATAAAGGTGCTAATAATATTAACTTAGTTACCCCTACTCATTATATTCCATTAATAAAAGATGCCCTTATTCTAGCTAAGAAAAAAGGTCTAAATATCCCTATAATATATAATACAAGTGGTTATGAAAAAGTATCTTCTTTAAAACTACTAGAAGGTCTTATAGATGTTTATTTACCAGATTTTAAGTATTATGATAATAATATTTCTTTAAAATACTCTTATTGTAAAGATTACTCTACATACACAAAAAAAGCTATTAAAGAAATGTATAGACAAGTTGGAAAACCAGTATTTAAAAATAATCTAATAGTAAAAGGTATCATAGTAAGACACTTAGCACTGCCTAATAATATAGAAGACTCTAAAAAAATACTTTTATATCTTTATAATACTTATAAAAACAATATTTATATTAGCTTAATGAACCAATATACCCCTGTTAAAGAAACAAAATACAAAGAACTTAATAGAACTTTATCTAAAGATGAATATTATAAACTAATAGATTATGCTTATGATCTTGGAATAGAAAATTGTTTTGTTCAAGATAATGGTACACAAAAAAAGAGTTTTATACCAGATTTTAATTAACTCTTTTTATTATTTCTTCTTAGTTTTAAAGCTTCTTCTCCACCCTCTTCATACTTTTTAAGTATATTTCTTACTGTAGATGGATATGTTTTAAAATATCTAGCAGTAGGTTTAATACCTCTTAATTTAGCCATTTCTGCTATTTGAGGTCTTAAAACTTCTTTTTCTTCTTTTGTTTTATTTGCATAAAGCTCACTTTCATCACTATAATATATTTTATATTCTGTTGAAATACTAATCACCTCTTTATGTATAAATATAATTTTTATGCATACACTATGTATGTAATATAAAATAATTATACATTCATAATGTAAGCTTGTCAACAGAGGTGATTTCATGAGACTTATTGCAAATAACTATAATGAGAAAGATGTTTTTAAAATAATGCGTGAATGGTCGGGTTTAAAACAAAGTGAATTTGCTGAAAACTTAGGAGTCAGCAGAATGACTGTTCAAAGTTATGAACGAGGTGTAAGAAGATATACTTTCGAAACTTTAATGAAAGTTGCAGATATGTATGGTTATAATGTTATTATTCAAAAAAAACAAAAATAGTGCGTTTCCTTTGCGTACTATTTTCGTTTTTTAATTATTTTAATCTATTTATACCATTAATAAGAGCAGGAACAATTTGTTTCTTTCTAGATACTTGTCCATCAATATATACTCCCTCTTCAAGATTTTGCATAGCATAACCCGCTTCCATAATCTCTTTACCACTCTTAGTAAATATAAAGTATGAACCATTAGATAAAATATCTGTTATAGCTACTACTATAAATCTATAATTACCATCATCTTTCATCTTTTCAATAAGTTTTATATAACTATCTAAATCTTTCTTAACAGAATCTATATCTAAAGTAAATATTTGACTTACAGCATACCTAGTCTCATCATCATAATTAAATGATTTTATATCTGTATTAATTACTTCTTCCTTAGTCTTGCCTTTTAATGAAGTACCAGCTTTAAACATATCAATACCATACTTTTCATAATCTACTCCTGCTAAAGAAGATAAATCATATACTGCCTCTTTATCATATTCTGTAGTAGTAGGACTCTTAAGTATAAGTGTATCAGAAAGTATTCCAGATAGCATAAGACCTGCTATATCTTTAGGTATTTCCATATTCTTTTCTTTAAATAATTGATAAATAATAGTATTTGTACTACCTACTGCCATATTTCTAAAATTAATAGGATTATTAGTAGTTAAATCTCCTATCTTATGATGATCTACTATTTCTACTATTTCAGCTTGACTAAGACCCATAATACTTTGACCACTTTCATTATGATCTACAAGTATTACTTTCTTTCTATTAACATTATCTAAATCAGTAAGACGAAGTAGGCCTAAACACTTATTATTATCTCCAATAACAGGATAATTGTTATATTTTAATTTCTTAGAAATATCAACAAAGTCGTTATAATAATCATCTTCCATAAAACAAGTAACCCTAGCACTATCACAAAAACACTTAGCATAGTTAGCAAGAGACATTAATTTTATAGTATAAAAAGTATCATGTTCAGTTCTAAAAACATTAACTTTATTTGCTCTAGCATTCTCTAAACACTCTTGATCAAGTTCTTGAAGACCTACTACTATTATGTTTTTAATACCTTCATTTATTGCATAATTAATAATCATCGGACGATTTGAAGTAACTAATATATCTTTACTAGATAGTTTAACTTCATTTACGAATATCATAGAACGATATCCTCCGACTAAAACATCTCCTTTTACTTCTTCATTAAATCTTAATATTTCTTTAGCATTTAAAACTTCAAGTATATTATCATAAGAAGTATGTATTCTTCTTAAATTACCTTCAAATAATCTATTTAATATCATTTTAAGTGTAATAAGTCCTACAAAATGTTCATGTTTATCTACAATAGGAAGACCTGTTATAGATTTTTCAAGTAAAAAATCATATACTTTTTTTATAGAATCAGTCTCTTTCATAAAATAGTTTTTATGATAATCTATATCTTTTATTTGTAATTTTACATTATCAATATAACTTGGTTCAGAAACATTAAAATAATTAAGAGTATACTCTGTCTCTTTATTTATTTCATCTAATATTCTAGGCTCAGTATTAAAACCTAATTTATTTTTATAATAAGATAATGCAATAGCAGAACATACTGAATCTGTATCTGGATTATGATGTCCAAATATAAATGTTTTTTCCATATAATATCACTCCCATAACAATATAATTCTAACATAAACTAGTTATATTTCAAGAAAAATTTAACTTTTAACATATATTTTACATAAATTAGTATACTTATTTTATAAAATTATATAATTAAATAGATTGACATAATCATAAAACTACTGTAAAATTAATAATGTCAAATGGGTCTGTAGCCAAGTGGTAAGGCATGGGTCTGCAAAACCTTGATTCGCCGGTTCAAATCCGGCCAGGCCCTCCAAAGTGATTTTATCCGAACTTTTTGGTTCGGTTTTTATTTGCATTTTTTAATAAAAATTCATATGAATGAAACAAAAAAGAAGATGTTACTCTTCTATATTAAATAAATTATCTATACCAATTACTCCATCATAATAATAATTCATTATTTTTATACATAATTTAATCTTTTCATTATCAATTACTTTGTCCTTACTATAACTATCAATAATCATAGAAAATAACTTATCATAATAGAAAGTATATGCTCCAAACTTAGACTCTACTAATACATTTACTAAAGCATTTACTTTTTCTTTTATTTCCTCCTCTAAATTTGATAATAAATACTCATTAATATTTACTATATCTCCATCTATTTCTATATTCTTATCTAAAATACCAGATAACTTCTTTTGAAGTGGTAACTCTTCTTCTTTTATATCCTTAATTAAATAATCTTTATACTCTAAAGTCTTCTTAACTGTATATAAAGAAAGCTCTTTCTCCTTTTCTTCCCTATTTTTAGAAATAAGACTACCTACTACAAAATCTTTTTCTATAGTCTTATTAAATGACACTATTTCATCATTATTAATATCTATTAAAACCCAATATTCAGCCTTAACATTACCTTCTTTATCCCATACATTATCTTCTTCTCTTGTTAAAAGTACACTAACATATAACATACCATCTTGAACCCTTAACATAGGATATAAAGGTATATATGTATCAAGCCCTCTTTTTACTTTCTCCTTATTCACAATATTCAAATACTTATCCAAATTCAAATTATTCATTATATCTCTCCTTTATCTTATTTCTTGCACTATATAAATAATACTTAATATTACCCTCTTTAGTACTAAGTCTAGTGCTAATATCTTTTATTGAAAGGTCCTCTATGTAGAACAACCTAAAAGATTTCATCTCTTTTTCTGTCAAGTTAAACTTATCCAAATCATTTACTATCTCTCTATATATAATTTTATCTATCACATTATCTGTATACCCTACAAAATCTTCTAATAAAACTCCAGTGTTATTCTTCTCATTTATATACTCCTTTGCTTTGGTGCACCACAAATTATAAGCAATTTTCCATATTAAATTCTCTATTTTCTCTATTTTTATATTTCTATTAAAATACTCAAATATAGTTAGAAAAACACTATTAGTTAAATCTTCTGCATCCTCTTTATTATTTGTCTTCTTAAGTAAATAATTATATATCTTATAATAATATTCATTGTAAACTTCTTCCACATTAATCACCTTTCACTAATATAGTGTTATTTTTTCCAAAAAGGTTAGTATTTTTTCTACTTTTATCTTTTCTCCATTATAACACTTACTAACAAAAAAAGAAACAGCACTAATTACTATTTCTAATTATCATTTATATACTCTGTATAATTATTACATAATTTATTATAATTATCCAAAGAAACACTAATTACTATAGAATCATCTAATACTTTACTATAATCTCTTGTTTTACTATTCTTTATATCCTCAAATAATAATTCTAATAACACATTACTATCATCTTTAAAATATATAACTTTATACTCTTTTAATGATGAATACATATAATCTTCTTCTACTACAGCACCCTTAAAACTATTCTTAATTTCTATATCCTTTATAGAATTATCTATCTTATATACCACATCATCATTATGTATAATAAGATTATCTTCCATCTTTACAGTAACTATATCATCATTTTTAAAACTACTAGGCATTTCATTTTCTTTATCAAAAGATAAATACACTAAAAGTATTAATCCCAAAGAAACACCCGATACAAATAAACCACTTATAAATATAATAAATACTCTCTTTATATTTTGTTTCCTAGAAAATATAAAGTTATAAGCAAGATATATTAAATCATAATTTATTAGTAATACTCCTAGTATTAAACTAGTTACAAAAATAAATAATATACTATATTTTATATGATATATTGCAAGTATTAAAAAAACTAATAAACATATAAAGAAAAATGATATAAATAATAAAAGTATTACAAACAATATTTTTAAAACTACTACTATTATACTTGCTAACATATTAAATATACTAAAACTAGAATGTTTTGGATCTCTTATTATAATACGTTCTTTATTTATTTTTTCTTTTTCTATTTGTTTTTCTTTTATATTTTGATCTTCTACTGTTATATAATAATCTAAATATCTAATTTTAAATAAATGAATAAATATTATTAAATCTATTATAAATAATATTATCATAGTTATATTTTCTAATATATAATCTATATATACACCTAGTTTAGGTATATTTAAAAATAAATTAAATATAAAACTATTACAAAAAGTAAATACTATAAAAGATAATACCCAAAGAACTAATATAATAAAAAGCATTTCTAATAAACACTTTATTTTTTCTTTTAAACCCATGGCAAAGAACATATTATATATATTAGTTATTAATTTTAAAAAATCATTTATATAAGTATTAAAACTAACTTTATTTGTTTTACTAATACTACCATCATCTAATAAGTCTTCTAAAGTACAATTTAGTATTTTACATAATTTATTTAGTTTTTCCATATCTGGATAAGAAGAACCAGACTCCCACTTTGATACTGCTTGTCTTGATACTCCTAGTAAATCTGCAAGTTTTTCTTGAGATAAATTATTATCCTTTCTAAGCTTTGGCAACTTATCACAAAATTTCATTTTATCAACCTCCACCGATATTTTATTATAAATAAAGTATGTAACACTACCAAATTTTAGTTTCTTTTTGTATACTTTCAGTTGCAATTAACTATTTTTCACTTTGTTTAAAGACATTCTTCTCTATTTTTTACAAAACAACATACTTCTTTACAACAGTTTTAAAACATATAACTATTTATTATAACTTAATAGTCTCTAAAGATTTAAAGAAAGAAATAACAACATCAATTACCTCTCTTACTGGAACATTAATCCAATTACTTCTTGCATTATCTAGTTTTTCAATATATCTTTTATTATTAAAAATGGTTTTTAATCTCAATATTACATCATTGATTGTATCTTGATTTATATTTTTATCTTTAATAATTAATAAGTCAATATATTTAAATAATCTATCTTTATTTAAAAAATTATTGCTTATTAAATAATAAAAATCAAAAACATCTTTATACCTAGTAGAACGAATACCAAACTTTAATAAAGATCTCAATTTTTCACATACTATTTGCTCAGGTGAATTTATGAGTAGTGATACACTTCCATTTATAATATCTAAATCAAATATATACTCATCTTGTTTTAATTCAAAATATTTATGCACTCCAATATCTAATTTAGTTTTTAAAGAATTACCATAATAATCAGTAATTAATACATTAACACGTTTACCATCATATAGTTGATGATGCAAGCTTTCAATATTACCAATTATTTCTATTGTTAATTGCTGATCACTCTCATTTAGTTCATTTATAAATTTTAATATTGAACTATTATCAAGAGAATATTTGATAAAATCTAAATCTAAATCTCTCGTAGCACGTCTTGTACTTTTACTTATATTATGCATTACTACCCCACCCTTAATAGTGATATTATATGCATATTTACTTTTACCTATTGTATACAAAATCAAATCTTGACATACTTTAGATTGTGCATCAACTAACCCATATCCTAATAATAAATAATTATTAACAAGATTATTCAAATTCATTAAAACACCTCATCTTGCATTATTTCAAAAAGTTTATCGGCATAAGGAAAATATGACAAATAGTTTTCTATTTTTTCCATATCAAGAATATCCACAATTTTCCTATAATTTATAACTATTTCTTTATACATATCATATCCTATTCTATTTTTATTTCTAACAAGTTCAATAAGCATTCTCTCTTTATCATATATATTAATTGTTATACCATTTATTTGAGTCTTCATTATTCCTATATTAAATAATTCATCAGTTAATCTAACTTGCTTTACAAACTTTAATCTAATTTTACTATTCTTAGTTGTCGCTAAAACAATCTTACTTGGGATAAAATCAGTAAGATTATGATAGTAATAGGCAGATTCTCCATATAAAACAAAGTTTGGAAATTTTTTAGCAATTATTTCAATATAATCAATATCAGACTTATCTGAATATAATCCATCATATACTTTAAAATACTTTTTATCCCTTACTGCCTTTTGTATTTGATAATCAGATTTTAATTTTTCTTTTAACTCTTTATGAAAATATAACATTTAAATCACCTGATACAATTTTAAACTAAAAGACTCACTAAGTCAATACCAAGTGGGTCATTTAGTTTAAATATTTATCTGTTTTTAATAAATAAAACAGTATTTATCAAAAGAAAAGTATGCAACACTACCAAATTTTAGTTTCTTTTTGTATACTTTCAGTTGCAATTAATTATTTTTCCAAATATTATACTCTTTTATAATAATATTTGAAACTTCATCTGGTGTTAAGTTTGTAGTATCTACTACTAAATCATAATTACTTAAATCTTCTTTTCTAATCTTATAAAGTTTAAAATATCTTTCATTTTCACAATTAAATCTTTCTATCAAAGCTTGTTTATGTTCTTCCACAGTAGAAAAGTTTTCAAGTTCTTTTCTTTTATCATCTAAAAATGCTCTTCTTGCAGCCTCATCTATATCCACTTTTAAATATACTTTAAATGATTCAGGCACAGCATAAAAACCAAGTCTTGCATCTATAACAAAATTATCATGACAACAAGCATATTCCCTAGCACTATTTTCTATTTTCTCGTCTATTTCTGGATGTTTCTCTACATACTTACCAAAGTCTTCAAGACTCATCCCTGATTCCTTTGCAAGTTTTCTAAAATATTCTCCATTTCTATAAATACCAAATGAAAGTTTATCCATTAAAAGTTTAGAAACAGTCCCTTTTCCAGATGCTAAATCTCCACTTAATGATATAATATTTCTCTTCATATTAATTCCTCCTTAAATATTAAACAAATAATAACATAAATTATTAATTTTTAAAAGAAAATATTAAAAAAAAGTAAATTCTCAAACTTACTTAATTTGACTTAAAAAATCTTTTGATTTTAAATATAAACCAGTATATTTACTATAATAATCTTCTAAAAACTTATTTATTTCTTTTTTATTCTTATCCAAAATATTTAATTCTTTTATTTTTGATATATCTACAAAATCAAACATTCTTAATAACTTTAATGTCTTCTCATCAGTTATATACTCATTTGTATAACAATTCTTACAAATATATCCTCCAGCATCACTATTTATAGTTATAATATCTTGTTTATTATTACATATACTACATCTATCTAGTACTGGTTCAACTCCTAAAAATGATAAATATTTTAACTCTACTATATTAGTTATTATACTAGGTTCAAAACTATTTTCTATCTTTAAAAGTGATTCTTCTAAAATACTAAATATTTCTTCTCTATCATTTGTATTTTGTTTTTCTACTTGTTTTGCTAAATCTAATAAGTACACAGCATATCCTATTTTCTTTAAATCTGTTTTAATACTTTTAAACTCATTTATTACATCAGCTTCTACTAAAGTTGATAAAGTATTTTCTTTATAATTTATGTAAAAATAACCATATGTCATCTTACATGATACACTTCTTAATTTTGATTTATAACCCCTACAACCCTTTGATATTTAATATTTTACTTGATTCACTATAATTAGTATCATTTATTACTATACCTTTAATCTTTAAGATTTGCACTTTCTTCAACATTCTCCATTTCTTTATATAACATATAGTATTTTATATCTCCAGTTATTTTAAATAAATTCCATATTTTATCTTTCATTTTTATCACCTATATATATAGTGATACTTTTTTATAAATCTTTTTCAGTTATTTTTAAAAAATCAAACATTTCTTCTTTATTTTTCCAATTTTCTATAGTTTTTACATATAATTCTAAATAAACTTTTATATTTAGATACTCTTCAATATCTTTTCTTGCAAGCATTCCTATTTTCTTTAACATAGAACCATTCTTACCAATAATTATTTTCTTTAAATTCTTTCTATCTACTACTACTAAAGCATTAATATTTGCTATACCCTTTTTAAACTCTAAATGTTCTACTACACAAGTTACAGAATGTGGTACTTCCTCTTTTGTTAAATTTAATACTTTTTCTCTTATAATCTCTCCAATCATAAACTCTTCACTTGTATTAGTAATAGTATCATCTTCAAAATACTTTATATCATCTTTTAAGTGTTTCTTTATAGCTTTTATAAGCTCATCTGTATTCTTACCTTTTAATCCTGAAATAGGCACTACTTCTTTAAAATCATATAAATCTTTTAAACTTAATATTTCTTTAAATAATTGTTCTTTTGTAATCTTATCTATTTTATTTAATACTAATATTACTTCTTTATTTTCTTTCTTTAACTTTTCTAGTATTTTTTCATCATTCTTGCCAAAACCACTTGCTATATCCACTAAAAATAAAACTAAATCATTTTCAAAAGACAAATATGCTTTCTTATTTAAAGTCTCTCCTAGTTTATCAGTTGCTCTACCTATTCCAGGAGTATCTATAAATACTATTTGAGTATCTTTTTCATTATATATACCATATATATTATTTCTTGTAGTTCCTACTTTATCTGAAGTTATTGCAAGTTTTTTATTAATTAGTTTATTAAGAAGAGTACTTTTACCTACATTAGGTCTTCCTACTATACTTACAAAACCACTTTTCATTTTAAATCTCCTTTAGAAAAAGGATAAGTACAAATATCTTCTAGAGTATATTCTTCTCGTACTCCATCTTTATTATAAACATATATCATAGTACTAGAATCAAAAAATTCTACAAATACTTGTCTGCATAGAAAACATGGCATAGCACCTTTCTTACTATCACATATTATATGAATCTCTTTAAATTCTTTATAACCCTCACTTACTGCTTTTGTTATAGCAACTCTTTCAGCACATATAGTAGCCCCAAAAGATGCATTTTCTATATTTACTCCAGTATACTCTTTTCCATCTTTAGTAACCAATATAGCCCCTACATGAAAATTTGAATATGGAGCATATGAATTTTTTATTACTTCTTTTAATTTTTCTAACATAACATTCTCCTTAAAATAAATTTATTATATGTGGTACAAAAATAATTAATCCAATTAGAAAAGCAAATAAAGAAGCTAGTGCTACTGCTCCACTTGCACAGTCTTTAGCAATTTTACCATACTTACTTTTTTTATCACCATCATGTAAATTTACAACAGCCTCTATTGCAGTATTTAACATCTCAAGTGAAAGTATTATACCTGTTAAAAGTATTATAACTAATCTTTCTAAATAACTTATATTAAATATAAGACCCATTACAATAGCAATTATACCCATAACAAACATTACTATAATATTTTGTTCATGATAAAAAGCATATCTTATTCCCTCTTCAGCATATCCAAATGACTTAGTAAACCTCTTTAAACTCTTTCTATTTCTTTTAAACATTTCCTTATCTTTATTATTCATCTAATATCCTCTCCTGTAACCTAAACATTATTTTTTCATCTTCTTTTTCTATATGATCATAGCCTAATAAATGTAAAAGACCATGTACACTCAAAAACGATAATTCCCTTTTAAGTGAGTGTTTATATTCCTTACTCTGAGATTCTGCTTTATCAACTGATATATAAATATCTCCAAGTACTCTCTTTTTTAAAAAGAAATTCTCTTCCTTTTCATCTTCTAAAGCAAAACTTATTACATCTGTTACTTTATTAATATTCCTATACTTACTATTTAACTCTTTTATTTCTTTATTATCAGTTAAAATTATATTAAACCTAGCATTCTTTACTCTTTCTAATCTTAAACACTTCCTTACATACTTCTTTATACTCTTTATCTCTTTTTCTATATTCTTATCAGTCTTATTATAAATACTAAATCTATTTAAGGAATTAAAAACCATACTAAACCTCCTAGTGCAACTACTGATATTATATCCCAAAATATATCTTTATGGAATATATTTGGTAATTTACTATTAAACTTTTTAAATACATTATAAATAAAAAATCCAATTAAACAACCTACTACATTTAATATTATATCATCTACATCAAATACCCTACCTATTAAAAACTGAATAACTTCAATAGAAAGAGACGTTATAAATGCTATTATTCCAAGTATTACAGGACTCTTTAACTTAACATACTTAGCTATAAAAATACCATATGGTAAAAACAATAACATATTACCAAATATATTTTTATAAAAAAGCCCACTTCCAAAATCATATCTTAATATTTCTTTAAAAGGAATATAATTATGCGAAGACCAGCTAACATCTTGAAACGTTACTACATAAAAAAGACATAGTATATAAATAATAGAACATAACTTAAATAATTCTTCATGAATAACTAACTTCTCTTTATTAACTAAAAGATACGTAATTCTAAGCAAAACTGCTATTATAACCCCAATAGCAATCATAGGCCAAGAAAACCCAAGTAATGATAATATTTGATACTTTAAACCTTCAATCATACACTATTCCTCTTCTTCTTTATCTATTTCTTCTTTAATATCCTTTATAAGTGAAATATCCTCATACGTCTTAAAAAAAACTTCTATATACATTTTACCATCTTTAACATACTTTTTCAAAGTTTTTTGCTTAATTATATACTCATCTTTATCTAAAGTATTATTAATAGCACTCTTAGCCCTTTCCTCAAGTATTTTCTTTAATACAAACTCACTCCTCTTTTCATCTTTTTTTATATAATTTATCTCATTTTTTATATATAACGAAAAAGAATTATTCTTATACAAAGTCCTTTTACTATTTGAAACTACTTCCTTAGGAATAGATAAAAGTGATATTTCCTTATTATTCACCCTTAAAACTAATCTTTTAACACCTTTATCTTTCTCTACTAACGTAGAATGTCTCAAAGCATCATTTACCTTTACAATATACCAAACCTCAGCATATACCTTTCCCTCTGCTCTTACTTTATCTATTACTTTATCATTCCTATAAATATTACCACTTATTATAACATCACCCTTTTTTACATAATCATCTATATTCTTTAAAAGCTGTCCCTTTCTAGAATAAACCTTTCTTATATAACCATTCTTACTAGCAACAATATCCTTAAAACTTGTATCCTCTTTAGTACTACTAGATACCCTCTCAATTACCCTTACATTTAAATAAACTCCTTTTTGCTCTAACTCTATCCATTCAATTTTATCTAAATTGTTATTCTTTATACTCTTAGTAACTTTATTTAACACATCATAGCTTCTTTTTCTTGAATAAAGCATTATATTATTATCCCTTAAAGACTCTTTTATCAAAGCTTTCATAGACTTATTATCAGTATCAATATCTATAAATAATATTCTATTAGAAATTACCACTAAGAAAAAAATACTTATAATAAAAGTTAATATTAGTACTTTATACTTATCAAGTATTTCTATTACTCTTCTCTTACCACAAGTTCTTATTATATTTATCTCATATATAGTATTAATCTGTTTAATTTTCTTATAATCATCATATGATACTTTTAATAAAACCCTATCCCTTTCATACTTTATACTCTCTATATTTATTTTAAGCTTTAATACCTTAGTTAAAAACTTCTTTGGATTCTTACCCTTTATCTCTATCCAAAAATAATTAATCATCGCATCACCCAAGTTCTATAGTTATTATTTTTCCTAAAACTAATAATTCATTATTTTCTAATTTCTTTATAATAAGATTTTCACCCTTTACTGTTACTATTTTTGTATCTGTTTTTATTAATAACTTATTATCTTCAAATACTAATATATCTTTAAAAGTCTTTATACTTAACTTATCTTCAAGTATTGTTATTTTAAACTCTTTATCATAAATAATATTTTTTAACTCTTTAAACATAAATTCTCCCTTTAATTAAAAATATGTCTTAAAATTTAAAAAAATGAAAAGACTAGCTTGATTACTTATATAATCAAGTACTAGTCTTATATACAATTTGAAATTTCTCTTAAATATGAACCAAAAGCTATACCTAGTATATTAATAAAATATAGTATTTTCATAATAATTGGTATTAATATAATAAATAAAGATACTTTTATTAAATTTTGTTTATTTATTTGTTTTATTTTATCTAAAAACTGCATAGTTTTTTTCTTCTAATACGACGAATTGAAGAACCAAATTCTTGTCCAAAACCATATAGAACTTTAAAAGCTGAAGTAAAGGCATTTAATATAGTACCAGAGAATTTAAGACCTCCAGTAATCATTTTTAGTTCTTTATTACTAAGCCTATTTGCGACATTTAATTGGTCTAACATATCCATCTAATGCTCCAAATCCAAATATTAAGCCTGCTAAAGCTCCTATAACTGCCCAAGCAGATACTCCGCCTTTTACTTGTTTTAATTGTTTATCATTTAATTTCATATAAACCACCATCCCCCTTAAGTTGATATTCAACATTAAATAAATCTTTATTACTATCTCTATGTGATACCATTATTATTATTTTATCAGGATACTTATCCATTATATTCTTAAGTATTATCCTTTCCTCTTTAATAGAAATTTCATTAAATACTTCATCTAAAATAAGTACATTTTTAAAATGCAATAACCCTCTTGCTAAAACTATTTTTTTCCTTTCACCACCACTTAAATTAGAACCATCTTCTTCGATAAGAAAGTTTAAAGATATATTATTATTATTTAGAAACTGTGTAACTAATGTTAAATCTAAAACTTCTTTTATTTTTTTATCATCTTCTGATACTAAACTTAAATTATCTTTTATTGTACCTTGAAATAATGTTTCATTCTGACTTATATAAGTTATATTATCCCTTATAAAAGATAACTCTATATCATTTATATTTATCCCATCAATTAATATCTTACCACGGCTTAACTTATAATGCCTAAGTAATATCTTCATCATAGTAGACTTACCTATTCCAGATTCTCCAGTTATGTATACTCTATCATTTTTATTTATTGTTAAATTAATATCTTTTAACAACAATTTATCATTATTATGATAACTTACTCTATGAAATCTTATATTATCTATTTTTAAAAACTTAGTTTGGTTTTGAGGTTCTTCTTCTACATCTAAACAGTCGAGTATCCTATAAGAAGAGGTATTAAAAATTTTATATAAAAGCATACTCTCTGATATATTACCCATAAAACCAATAACTAAATAAAAGATAGAAGAAAATAATACAATATCTAATAGTTCTATATTATTTCTAATAGCAATATTTACTGATAAAAATATTACTATTATATAAAATATATCTGTTAATAAAGCTATTAATAAACTATAAATATTATTCTTATTATTATACTCTTTATCATACTTTAAAGCCTCATCATACTTATTATTAATTACAGTAGCTATTTTCTTACTTATATTTAAATTCTTTATTGTTTCATAACTAGATAAATAACTATATAAAAAAGAAGTATAATTTATTTTTGTTTCTTTAAATCTTATAAAAGCTTGATTTAAAATAAATTGAAATTTTTTAGTTATTATACAATTAATGATTAGAATTAAAACAAATAATAAACCAACATAAATATTAAGTATACACGTATAAATTATTATTACTATTATAAGTATAAAATCTACTAATGATAGGACAAACACTTTAGTTACTATTTCTTTAAAATTTTCTATATCCTCAATAATAGTTACTAATTCTCCAGATGGTTTAGTAATGAAGTACTTGTAAGGAAGATTTAATATATGACTAGTTACTTTGTTTGTTATATCTTTATCTATCTTAGTATTTAAATTAATAATTAACTTATTTTTTATATAGTCTACTATGTCTTTTAAAAGTACTACTACTAGAAAAAAAACAAATATATATAAAACATAATAAATACTATTACTATAAGATAATATTGTCTTTAAATAATAATTAAATACTAGTGATAATAAAACAAATATTATGGAGAAAAGAATAGTCTTTAAGATAATCTTTTTATTAGTTTTAAATATCTTTAATATCTCTCTTTTAAATCTTTTATCTTTTACTTTTTTCTTTTTCTTTCTATCAAATATTAAATAAATATTTGTTGTAATTTTATCAAATTCTTCTTGTGTTATGGTCTTTATTCCATAAGCAGGATCCATTATCTTTAATAATTTCTTTTTAGGGTTATATTCTAGTACAACTATAAAATGAAACATATTCTCATCTTTTATAGTATGTGCTACTACTGGAAAGTTTTTAATATTACTAATATTTGACTTTATACCATAGGACTCTACTTTATAATACTTACTTATTTTTATTAAGTCATATGCTGTATAACCATCACGGTTTTTATGCACTTTACTTAATATCTTTTCTCTTGATGGTCTTATTCCATAATACATTAGAATTGTCATAATACTTGCTATACCACAATCAGTATTATTCTGTTGTAATACATAGTCATATTTCTTACTCATATTTATCCTCCTCATATATATAATTAGCGAGGATTTCAAAAATACCTAACTTTTTTGAAAAAAAAATAAAAAAGTTTTAACATATCCTGTTCTTTTGTAACAAAATATTGATAAAATTCATAAAACAGGATAAAACTATTATGGAGGAAGTAACAATGAAAAAAATGAATATAATTGTTGTATTTGATAAAAACATTGAGAATACATTAATGTGTAAAAGAACAAAAGAACCATATATGGGAACGTATAATTTAGTTGGAGGAAAAATAGAAAAATAAAATGATGGGTTAAATGAAACTTATAGAGAATCGGAAGAAGAAACTAATATAACCAAAGATGATATAGATTTAATTCATTTTATGAACCTTACTTATACCAAATGGAATAAAGAATTAGAAGTTTACTATGGAATTTTAAAAAATGAAGTAGAATTAATTGAAGAAGTAAATAAACTAGAATGGGTAAGTGTTAATGACAATTTCTTTGATATGAAAAGATATGCTGGTGAAGGCAATATAGGACATCTCATTGAAGAAATTAAAATAGATTTGAAAGGCAACTAATAAAATGTTGTTTTTGTTTGTAAAAAATAGAATTTATACTAAAATACAAATCAATTCAAGGGAGGCGATATTTATGAATATAGTTTTTTGTGGACCTAGTGGAGCTGGTAAAGGAACATTAACAAAAATGTTCTTAAAAGATAATAATTTTAAAAACTTTACAACATGTACAACAAGAAAACCATGTGAAGAAGAAAAGAATGGTTTTGAGAGACTGCTGAAAAAGTAGTAAAATAAAAACTGATAGAGTGTGTAAGGAATTCTGTGTAAATGATATCTAACCATGATAGTTAGGAACTTTATATAGATTGCTTACACACTCGACCATAAAAAAATAGGGTTATGTTTCCCTACTTATTAAATAAGTCGCTATGACTACCAGTTGCAACAAGTAACAACACTAAATTATCATTAATATATTTGTAAACAAGTAACCAATCTGGTTTTAAATGACACTCCATACATTCCCTATAAGTCTTATCATTTATTAAATGATGGTTTTTGTATTTTGGTTCTAATTCTTCACCATTTGCTAATCTTGTTACTATTTCTAATAATAAATTAGTATCTTTGCCTTGTTTAACAATTTTCTTTAATTGCTTTTTAAAATCACTAGTATAATCTATTTTGCATTTTGTGTTTAAATTCAAATTAGTCATTTAAAATAGACCTCATCATTTCATTAGCGTTATTATAACCTTTTCTTTTACCCTCTTTGTACTCGTTTTCTATAATTACACTCTCTTTTAAAGCATTTTCTAACTCATCACTATATAAAGGGTTTGCTACTTCAAACGGTACAGCTTTTCTTTTAATAACTTGTTTTAAAGTCATATTAATTAAAGTAGTCATATTTAAACCTAAATCTTTTAAAATTGCTATTGCTTCTTCTTTATCTTTTGGGTCAACATGTACGTTAATAACACCATTTGTTAATGATCCCATATATTACACCTCTCTTTCTTAGATATAAAGATAATACCATATCTTTCATAATTTGTCAATCTATTATATACATATCAGATAGACAATATATACATTTATATTATATGCAATTTTAAGTTTTTAATTAGTGTTTTTTAAAACTTTTTTCATATTAATGATCCTATTAAAATTACTTATAACAAAAATTATCTTTCAATATCATTACAAATTATTTGATACTCATTAAATCTTCTCTCTACTTTTCCAGATACTTTAACTATTTCATTCTTTTTAAAATTATTTTGAACTTTATATAAATCTGGAAATACTATCAAAGTAGTCTCCCCTGTATTATCAGAACACGTTAAAAAACACATAACATCATTCTTCTTAGTAACTATCTCTTTTACTTTATCTATTTGTACAATAACATTTATCCTTTTATTTAACTTATTTTTTATATCATATACATCTGTTATATCTTGATTATTTAACTTAAACTTCTCTGTTTTATGACTAGTAAGATAAAAACCAAATAACTCTTTTTCTTTATTTAATAACTCTTCCTGATCTAATTCCTCTTTTAAAATTATTTCTGGTTTTGCTAAAAAATCTTCTTCTAATTCACATGATAACTCTACATAGTTTAAAATATTATCTAAGTTTGTTATTAAAGTATTTATATTATAAAAACTATCAAATACATGAGCATATATAAGTGATTCTAATACTTTCTTATTATTTGTCTTTTTATATGTTCTTTTTAAAAAATCATAAATATCTTTATATGGAGTTTGTCTTTTCTCTATTATATAACTAGATATTACCCCTCCAACATTTCTTATTGAAGAAAGTGGGAAAACTATAGCATTTTCTTTAAATGTAAACCTTGTATTATCACTTAAATTTATATCTGGAGGAAGTACCTTTATACCTAGTTTTTTTATTTCATTTAAATACTCTTTAGTCTTTTCTTCACTACCAATTACACTTGCTAAAAGATTAGCATAAAACTCTTTTGGAAAATAATACTTTAAATAAGCCATTTTATAAGCTACTACTGAATATGAAACAGAATGACTTTTATTAAAACCATATCCTGCGAATGCTAAAATTAAATCAAATAACTCTTTAGCACTTTCTTTACTCTTACCATTTTTTATAGACTTTAAAATAAATCTATCTTCTTCATTTTTTAAAACATCATATTTCTTCTTACTCATTGCTCTTCTTAAAAGATCAGCTTCTGCTAAAGTATAATTTGCATATTGTTGTGCTATTAACATTATTTGTTCTTGATATACTATTATTCCATAAGTTTCTTTTAAAATATCTTCTAAAGAAGAGTCAATATAAGTAATCTTTTCTTTACCTTCTTTTCTTTTTATAAAAGATGGTATATTAGAAGCTGGTCCTGGTCTAAAAAGTGCTATTGCACTACATAAATCTGTAAAGTTCTTTGGTTTTAAATCTTTTAAAAATCTTTTCATACCATCAGATTCAAACTGAAATATACCAGAAGTATCTCCATTTTCAAATAATTTCATTACTAAAGGATCATCAAAAGGTATTTTATTAAAATCAAGTATTTTTCCTGTTTTTTTATTTATATCTTTTATTACATTATCTATTATTGATAAATTCTTTATACCTAAAAAATCCATTTTAATAAGTCCTAATTCTTCTAAATAATCCATAGTATACTCAGTTAAATTCATCTCTTCATTTGGTTTTATAGGTATTACTTCATAAAGAGGTTTATAACTTATTACTATTCCTGCAGCATGAATACTAGTATGTCTTTTATTTCCTTCAATTAAATTTACTATGTTATATAAAACTTTTAACCTATCATCATTTTCTATCATTGTATTTACTTCTTTATCACTATGTTTTAACTCTTTTAATGTACCTTTAAAAGGTATTTTCTTACATATTATATCTATATGTTTAGGATTAATATTAAGTACTCTTCCAACATCTCTTACTGATGCTCTTCCTCCAAGTGTTCCAAATGTTATAATACCTGCGACATTATCATATCCATATTTATTCTTTACATATTCTATTACTTGTTCTCTTTTGGTATCAGGAAAATCTGTATCAATATCAGGCATTGTTATTCTCTCAGGATTTAAAAATCTTTCAAACAATAAATTATACTTAATAGGATCAACATCAGTAATACCAAGACAATAAGACACTAAAGAACCTGCTGCAGAACCCCTACCAGGACCCACTAAAATACCTTGTTGCTTAGCATATTTTATATAATCATAAACTACCAAAAAATAGTCCTCAAAATGCATCTTTAATATAACATCAAGTTCATAATTAAGTCTATCTTGATACTCTTTAGTAATATTACCATTTAATCTTTTATATAAACCTTTATTACTTAAATTTATTAAAAACTCTTTAGAATCTTCAACATCATACTTAGGCATAAATAACTCTTTCTTAAAAGAAATATTACAATCATTTGAAATCTTAATAGTATTATCTAATGACTTAGTACTTACTCTAGAAATAACCTCATCATTAGTAAACAAATAATTATCTTGATAAATAAACTCAATACCATCACTAATTGTTTTACCATCTCTTATCATAAATACATAAGGAAGATACTTATAAAGAGCTTTTTCTAAATACAATGTCTTATTTATAAATACGGTCTCTAAATCATTATATAACTCTTCTTCTTTTGCTTTAGAAATTCCAATATATACATCAAAACTATCTTTAAATAAATTATATGTATCTCTATCAAAACATACTAAAATAAGCCCTTTAGCATACTTAATAAGCGTATCAAAAGAAAGTTCATCTTTATTCTTTAAAGACTCTATTTTAACTAAATTATAATACCCTAAAGTAGTCTTAGCATATAAAATTATTTTCTTTAAATCAAGTCCTATTATAGGCTTAATACCTGCTTTAGTAAACTTATGTATTATCTCCATAGTACCATATAAATTATCATCTGCAACTGCACAAGATGATATATTTTTAGCTTTTAAATTATCTACTAAATCATCTATTTTAATTAAACTTGATAATAAACTATAATCTGTTTTAATATAAAGTGGTGTATACATACTTATTCCTCCTTACTCTATTCTAGCATAAAATAAAGCTATCTTCTACTATCAAATTTCTTAGTGTAAATAGTTATGATTAATATTTATAATTTATACAATTTTATAAAAAAATCTGATATAATCTAAATGGAGGTAATAATATGAATATAAGTAGTAATAGATTTAAAACACAAAATAATAATTATTATAGAAATAAAACTGTATATGTAGTAAATAAACCTTGGCAAGCTTTAATAATAACTGTAGTAGCTATTCTAGCAGGAATTGGAATTTTAATATATGGAATTAATAGCAATATTAAAACTAAAGATTATATTGAAACAACTGCTGTAGTAGTAGACTATGATCGTGATTTTGATGATACATACTCTCCTATTGTTGAATATAATGTATCAGGAAAAACATATCGAAGTACATCAACTAGTTCTAGTAATAACCCAGATCCTATAGGAACTTATATAACTATAAAATATAACCCAAATGACCCATCAGAAGTTTCTTGGAATACTGGTTTAAGCGTAGTTTTAGTACCTGCTATTGGTATATTATTTATAGTAGTAGGAGGTATAGGAAGTATTAAATTTATTAGAAAAGGTTTAAGTGAAGGCTTTACTAGTGGTTCTAATGAAAAATATACATATAATAATTTTGGTTTTTCAAATGATAATCAAGTTGGAAATTTTAATACTATGAATTATAATCAAGAAAATAACTTTAATAATCAAACTGAAGATTTTAATAACATGAATTATAATCAAAATAATAGCTTTAATAATCAAACACAAAACTTTAACAATATAGACTATAACCAAAATAATAACTTTAATAATCAGACACAAAGCTTTAACAACATAGACTATAACCAAAATAATAATTTTAATAATCAAGCTGGAGACTTTAACCAAGATAAAACAAATGAAAACAATAACAATAATTTTAATAACAATTTTTAAATTATTGTTTTTATTTTTACTCATTAATGATATAATTCAAGTAAAGGAGGTATGTATATGAGCTTATTTATACTTGTTGTAGTAGTAGTAATACTAGTTTTACTAGCGTCAATTAAACAAATTAATCAATATGAAAGAGGTATTAAATTTAGCCTAGGTAAATTCACTAAAATAATGGAACCTGGATGGAGAATTGTTATTCCTGTATTTCAGTCTTATAAGAAAGTTGACATTAGAACTAAAGCAGTAGATGTTCCTGAACAAGAAGCTATTACAAAAGATAATGTTTCTGTAAAAATTAATGCTGTTATATATTATAAAGTATTTGATGCATCAAAAAGTGTTTTAGAAGTTGAAAATTTCTTTTATGCAGTATCTCAACTTGCTCAAACTACCATGAGAAATGTTGTAGGTTCAGTATCACTAGATGAACTATTAAGCGAAAGAGATAAACTATCTTTAGAAATATGTAATATCATTGATAAAGCTACTGACCCATGGGGAATAAAAGTAGAAAACGTTGAATTAAAAGATGTTTCTCTACCAGTTGAAATGAAAAGAGTTATAGCAAAAGTGGCAGAGGCTGAAAGAGAAAAACAAGCTGTTATTACTAAATCTATCGGAGAAGTTGAAGCTTCTAAAAACCTAGCAAAGGCTGCTGAAACTATGGCAAATGCAAATGGTGCACTTCATTTAAGAACATTATCTACTATTAATGATATTTCATCAGATCAGTCTAATACTATTGTATTTGCTCTTCCTATTGAAGTTTTAAGAGCTATTGAAAAAAGTAACATCGACATAAAAAAATAATTAAAGAATAATTAAAAAATAATATATTAAGTAGAGAAAATTAATTAGATTTTCTCTATTTTAATTTGTCTCTCTCACACCACCACGTATATACTTTTAAGTAATGGTCTAACCCTTTTTGTTGTAATATCTCATTTGAAGTATAGATTTACTAACACATCAATAATTCCTTCTAAGCACTTGCTGTATCCTTATTTATTCCAAGCTTAATTTAACATTTTATTCTATGTTTAACTACTTTCCATTAGTGGACTTTCACAACCTAGTTATATGTCATGTACAGTACATAAAAATAATAGGTTCATATTTCCCTATTATTTAAAAATTTCACTATGACTACCCGTTGCTACTAATAAAAGATTAAGTTTATTATCTTCATATTGATAAACTAATAGCAGTCTGGCTCTATATGACACTCTATACAATTTACATAATACTTATCGTTTATTAATTTATGATCTTTATATTTTTCCTCTAATTCTTCACGTTTTGCCAATTTATCAATTACATAATCTATTTTATCTAAGTCTTTACCTTGCTTTGATACTTTTTTATATTATTTTTTAAAATTACTAGATAAAATTAAAATACATTTTTCGTTAATAATCTATTAAAGCCTTTCTTAACTCCTTAACGTCTTCGTAACTTTCTAACTCTACTTTACCATTTTTATAGTCTTCTATTTCTTGTAAAGATGTTATTAACTCTTTATTTGGTGCAGGTGCCATTGTAGGTTTAAAAGCTAACCCTTGTTCTCTATCACATTGTCTTAAAAACATATTAATAGCAGAATTAGTATTAGTTCCTAATTTTTTAAATAAACTATCAACACTTTTTTTAAATCTTTATCTATTCTGATAGTCATATTAGTTGTATTAGATATACTATTCATAAAACATCACTTCTCACTAGTAATAATACTATATATTCGTTTATTTGTTAAGTACAATATATTTGTAACAACATTATATGTAATATTTTGAATTATATACATAAAAAACACATAAACCTCAATGTTATTAGTTATTTTTTTACAATTTTCAAACACTTTTTTTACACTATCTTCTTTTTAATTTATTGACTAAATATTATTATTTTGCTAATACTAATTTCAGAGATATGCTAATTGTTGGTACTTCCTCTGTTCAAGTTTTTTTAAAATTTAATAAGAACGGAGGTGATGTTCAATGTGGAAAGACAAATATAATGCACGAATTAATTGCGTTTTGCGTAGTTATTCTTTTGCTTATACTAGCAACAAAACAAAAGAACTAAGAAAAGTACCAACTCAACACGAGTGGTACTTTTCTAATCACAAAAAATTAATTACAGAGAACAGAGATAAGTACTAACTGGCAAATTAGCATATCTCTTTTTTTAGTATATTCAAATATTTATTTAAATATACTTATTGGAACTTACGAGAAAAACAAACTTCTCTAAATAAATTATAACAACTTAAGAAGCATAATTCAAGGCTTTTTTTTCGTTGTTTCTGTATTTTACTATAAATCTTACAAAATGTCAATTCTTTTTATTTTGAATTTCGGTATATCAAACTTCATCTATTCTTACAAATCATTAATACTACTTTTTCTTTTACAAAAACTAATCATATATCTAACTCTTCTAAAAAATCTTTACCCTTATGAGGCTCATATCTTAACAAATCATTATAATCTTGTTGTCTTAAAACTTCATATAAAACTATAGCAACACAGTTAGATAAATTAAGACTTCTTACATCCTCTGACATAGGTATCCTAATACAAGTATCTAAATTACCCTTTAATATTTTCTTATCAATACCACTAGATTCTCTACCAAAAATTAAATATATATTATCCTCTTTATTACTATAATCAAAATCACTATGTGGCTTCTTACCATATCTAGTAAAATAATAATAAGTTCCTTTATTCTCTCTTTTAAAATGATCATAATCTTCATAGACCTTATAATTTAACTTATCTATATAATTAGCACCACTTCTTTTTATACTTTTCTCATCTAAAGAAAAACCTAAAGGCTTTATTAAATGAAGCATAGTATTAGTAGCAACACATGTCCTCATTATATTACCAGTATTCTGTGGTATTTCTGGTTCATAAAGTACTATATTTACCATAACTCATAACCCTCTAAAAACTCATCAACTTGCTTTATATCAACTTTATTCTTACTACTAGAACTTAAAACATCTACTATTTTACCTTGATTAAATATTAAAAGAGTTGGATAAGTATAAACTTTCTTCACTAAATCATCACTTTTATAATTCAAATAAACCTTATCTAAAAGACTATTTTCATCACTTACATACCCTAAATTTAAATATATAATCTCATCAGTTAAATTATTATCTTTTATATACTCAGAAAACTTCTTCTCAAACTTTCTACATATATCCTCATTAGTAGTACACATATACATAACTAAAACATCTCTCTCTTGTAATACATTAGGTAAATTATCATACTCTACTTCTCTTAAAGTTTCAGTTATTATTGGCTTTGAAATCTTATTATCATTATACTGTCTATACCATGAGAAAATATATAATGATACAAGCAAAGTCACTATTATAATAACTCCTAACACAATATAATTCTTAAAAGGAATATCTTTTTTTCCAGAGGTTTTACTTTTCATATTACACCACCTACTATAAATATATTCTAACACACAAATTTTATAAAAGAAAGAGCTTTATTCAAGTATTGCTTTTATTCTTCTTACACCACTTGATGAAGACTCTTCTTTTTTAATCTTAAAATGTCCTAAACTCTTAGTACTATTAACATGTGGTCCACCACATATCTCTTTAGAATAATTTCCTATAGAATATACTTTAACTTCATCATCATACCTATCTATAAACATAGCTTCTGCTCCTGTTTTTATAGCATCTTCTTTACTCATAACCTCATATGTTACTTTTAAATCTTCTTGTATTTTTTCGTTTACTATATCTTCTACTTTTTGTAAATCTTCTTTTGAAACCTTCTCAGGATGAGAAAAATCAAATCTTAATCTTTCTTCTGTTATATTTGATCCCTTTTGATGAACATGAGATCCTAAAACATCCTTTAAAGCCCTATTTAATAAATGAGTAGCAGTATGATACTTAGTTTCCATCTCACCATTTTTCTTTAAACCACCTTTAAACTTAATCTCCGCACCCTGTCTACTCTTTTCTTGATGTTCTTTAAATAATTTATTAAAACCATCCATATCAACACTTAAACCATGTTCCCTAGCTATCTCATCAGTAAGTTCTGGAGGAAACCCATAAGTATCATAAAGCCTAAAAGCTATTTCCCCTGGTATTAAACTACCACGTTTCTCTATCTCTTCCATTATTCTTTTAAAACCTTTTGCAATAGTCTTTAAAAATTTATTTGCTTCTTCATTTATGACAGAAATTATTTTTTTATCATCTAAATTACCAATTTGTTCATTCAAATCAAGAAGTACTGACAATACTATATCATTAATTAAACTAGTATCTATCTTTAACTTTCTCATATGCCTAATACTTCTTCTTATTAATCTCCTTAAAATATAACCCTCATTAACATTACTAGGCAAACCACCATCATTTATTATCATCGAAGCTGCCCTTAAATGATCTGCTACTATTCTTTTACTCTCAAGATTATCTACTTTAGAAAGTTCATTAATCTTTTTCATAGTATTTTCAAAAACATCAGTATCATAAACACTATCTTTTCTTTGTGAAACAGTAATAATTCTCTCAAGACCCATACCAGTATCTACATTCTTTTGACTAAGAGGAATCAAATCATCTTTTACTTTATTATATTCCATAAAAACATTATTCCAAATCTCCATATAACGCCCACAACTACAAGCAGGAGAACAATTATCAGAACACTTTTCTTTATCAAATATATAAAATATTTCAGTATCAGGACCACATGGACCCTCTTCTCCAGCACACCACCAATTATCTTCTTTTCCTAAATAAAATATATTATCTTTTAAAATACCAAGCTCTTCCCATTTACTAGCACTTACTACATCTTTAGCAACCTTATCATCACCCTTAAATACAGTTACTGCAAGCTTAGAATTAGGTATCATTAAATGCTTAGTCAAAAACTCATAACTATACTCAATAGACTCTTCTTTAAAATAATCCCCAAGACTCCAATTACCTAACATCTCAAAAAAAGTTAAATGAGAATTATCCCCTATTTCATCTATATCTTTTGTTCTTATACACTTTTGACTATCAACAAGCCTAGACCCACTAGAATGATGCTTACCCAAAAGATAAGGTATTAAAGGTTGCATACCTGCTATTGTAAATAATACAGAAGAATTATCCTCAGGTATTAAAGAAGCACTCTCTATTTCAGTATGCCCCTTAGTCTTAAAAAACTCAATATACTCCCTTTTCAATTCATTTGCTTTAAACTCTTTCATCCAAATCACCTATCTCTGTTAATATACCCTTAGCCTTTTCCTCTAATTCATCAAGAGTACCATTATTATCTATAACATAATCAAAACCATCATAATTATCTAAAATAGTCTCAGAAACATGCTTCTTTTGAACATCATTTAACTCATCACTTTCTCTTTTCATCTTAATAGTAATTACATTATCAAAACTATCACAAGTCTTCTCTATTTCAACTGGAAAACGAATATCTGATATAACAAAAATATCATAAAAATAAGAAAGAACTTTTATATCTTGAATTAACCTATCTATATGAAAATCAGGATCTATCTTATTTCTTATTATATCTGTTCCAAGCTTATTTAATAAATCTCTAGGCTTAGACTCTTCACTACCATCCCAACCAAAATATTTAGTCGCATAATACTTTATATATTGACCTACTTGAAGTCTTGCTACTTTCTTATCTTGCTCTTTTAATTCATTTATCATAATATCTGCTATTGTATCTTTACCACTTCTAGCTTTTCCACCAATTAATATTATTTGCATAAACTATTCTCCTTTTAATTCACTATTAACTATCCTATCTTTTATTCTATACTTTTTCTCTAAATAAGTAAGTATTACCTTTATACATGCTATAGTAGGAGTCGCTATTATCATACCAATTATTCCAAATAAATAACCAAATACTAATAAACCTATCATTATAGTAACAGGATGTAACTTCATAGTCTTACCCATTATAATTGGTTGAAGTATTATACCATCTATTTGTTGAGATACAAAACAAATTACTATAGCAAGTATTCCAACAAGTGGAGATACTGTAAACCCTACAATAGCAGCTATCGCACCACCTACCCAAGGTCCAATATAAGGAATTATATTAGTAATACCACAAATAAGACCAAATAACATTGGAGATGGAAGACCAATAATAGCAAACAAAATACTAGTTATAACAAACACTATACAAGAAATTAATAAAGTCCCTTGAACAAAATCTTTACAAGTCTCATCTAAATCATGAAACACCTTTCTAGCAGTATTCTTATATTTCTTAGGTATAAAACCAAATATCTTTTTCATACCATCAAAATCAATTAACAAATAAAAACCAACTATAAAACCTAAAAGAACAGACCAAATACTAGATATAACACTACTAACACCACCAATTAACATACCAGGAAGCTTAGTAGTTAAATCACCTCCAAAAGACTCTAAAGTATCATATATCTTAGTCTCAATATTAGTAAAATCAAAACCAGTAGAATTAAGTTTCACAAAACTCTCATGAATAAAATTAGTAGATTGCAAAACAAGCGAAGGTATTATATCTAAAAAATCATTTATTTGTTTATATAACATAGGAAGCATAAACTTTATAACCAAAAATAAAAGTATCAAAAACATAACAAAAACAAATGCAGAACCAAGACCCCTCTTAACACCCTTTTTATTCAAATAAGTAACCGCAGGATTCAAAAGCCATGCTATAACAAACCCAATAAACAAAGGAGCAGCAACTGCTAAAACATTTAAAATAGTCTTCCATAAATTAAACTTATCAAATATAAGTATAGCAAGTAAAATACAAGCTAAAATAACAACAAAAAACAAAACCTTAAGTATCCTCTTACTCAAAACAATAACACTATTTAGATTTTCAATATCTATTTCTTTTTTCTTTCTCACTTTAATCACCACTTAAAGTATATCAAAAATAAAAACAAAAAAAAAGAGCTATTAAACTGTTTTTAAAAAATTGTATTACTATTCACAGCTAAAATTAAATTATTACATGACTAAAATAGCGAATCTAATCACTGTTTTTTGATTTACTTAATATTCCATCTTCTTCATTCTTTAATAAATATTCACTTAGTTTAGTTTCTTTATAATTTAACTTTATACTAAAATAACTACTTTTTCAAGTAGCTATTTTAGGTTTTCTATTTCTTCTTTTGTAAGTCCTGTGTACTTAGAAATATTATCTATACTTACATTATCTTTTAACATATTTTTTGCTGTTTCTAGTTTTTCTTCTGCTCTTCCAGCTTTAACTCCAGCTTCTTTTCCTATGTTTATACCATCTTTTATTCCAGCCTGTTTAGCTTCT